>JAUHVS010000088.1 GCA_030424955.1 bacterium
ACAGGGCGTCGACCCGGGCCTGCAGCACGTCGGTGAAGCGGATCAGGAAGGGCGGCTCCACCTCGCGCTCGACGAGGTCGTCCACCAGGCGGCGCAGGTCGACCTGGCTGCCGCTGGCGGTCATGGCCATGTTGCCGTCGGGGCCGACGTCGAACAGGTCCAAGCCCCAGCCGCGGATGTTGTAGAGGTCGCGGGCGTCGTCGAGGGTCCAGCGTCGGGTCATCTCAGTCTCCGAGGAGCCAGGCGAAGATGAGGGGGGCCACGATGGTGGCGTCGGACTGGATCATGTACTTGGGCGTCTCGACGGCGAGCTTGCCCCAGGTGATCTTCTCGTTGGGCACGGCGCCGCTGTAGCCGCCGTACGAGGTCACGGCGTCCGAGATCTGGCAGAAGTAGCCCCACAGGGGGATGTCCATCTGCAGGGCCTGGATGAGCGCCGGCACCGCGCAGATTGCGAAGTCGCCCGCGATGCCGCCGCCGATCTGGAAGAAGCCGACGCTGGGGGCGTCGGGGTTGGCCTTGGCCTCGTCCACGTACCAGTGCATCAGCCGCTGCATCTGCGCGGTGCCGCTGATCACGCAGTCGTGGTCGGGCAGATCGCCGCGCCACACCGCCGCCGCGAACATGTTGCCGGTGGTGCTGTCCTCCCAGCCGGGGGTGTAGACGGGCACGCCGGCGGCCTTGGCGGCCAGCAGCCAGCTCTCCTCGGCGGGCAGCTGGTAGTGCTGCGCCAGGCTGGGATCGTCGAGCACGGCCCACAGGTGCTCGGCGGGGCTCTTGCGCTCGCCGGCGGCGCTGGTGGCCTGCCACTGGGTGATCAGCCGCTTCTCGATGTGGCGCATGACCGTCTCGGGGATGCAGGTGTCGGTGACGCGGTTCATGCCGCGGTCCAGCAGGGCCTGCTCGTCCGCGGCGCTCAGCGCGCGCCAGTTGGCGATGGGCTCGTAGCCGCCCCACTCGAGGAGCGCGAAGACGTCCTCTTCGAGGTTCGCGCCCGTGCACGAGATGGCGTGCACCTTGCCGGCGCGGATCAGCCGGGCCAGGAGCTTGCCGAGGCGCGCGGTGGACATGGCGCCCGCGAGGGTCACCATCATCTTGCCGCCCTGGGCCAGGTGGGCCTCCCACGCGCGCGCCGCGCCGATCACCTCGCGACTATTGAAATGGTGAAAGTGGGCCTGCATGAAGTCGCGGACGGGGCTCTGGCTGCTCATGGGGCTTCTCCGGGGGTGAGGGCGCACAGGGCGGTGCCGGCCAGCTCGTAGAGCAGGCGGGCGCCGACGTTGGCGTCCCAGGGCGCGGCGCCGACCTCACACAGGTCGAAGCCGAGGACGCGGCGGCCACTGCGGGCGAGGGCGCGCAACAAGGCCAGGGTAGCATGCCAGCTCAGGCCCCCGGGGACCGGGGTGCCGGTGGCGGGGCAGAGGGCGGGGTCGAGGCCGTCGATGTCGACGCTGATCCACACGGTCTGCGGCAGCGGGGCGAGGATCGCCGCGATCTGATCGGTGAAGGGCACGCCGGCGAGCTGCTCGGCGGCCAGGGCGTGGTCGAAGAAGGCGTGCACCCGGGCATCGGACTCGATGCGGGCGACCTCGGCGCGGCCCACATCCCGCAGGCCCACGCTCACCAGCCGCAGCCCCGGGCCGCCCTCGGCGAGGGCGTGGTGGAACACGCTGGCGTGGCTGTACTCGAAGCCCTCGTAGGCCACCCGCAGATCGGCGTGGGCGTCCAGGTGCAGGATGCCCAGATCGGGGGCGGCGGCCATGGCGGCCCGCAGCCCGCCCAGGGCGACGCTGTGCTCGCCGCCCAGCACGGCCGGGATCTTGCCGGCGGCGAGCAGGCGGGCCACCTCGCCCTGCAGGTGGGCGTCGATGGCGGCGCTCACCGGGTTGATGGCGGCCGGATCGCGGGCGGCGTCGGCGACCCCGCGCCACGCCGTGAAGCGCGGATCGGTGGGCAGCAGCGCCACGCCGGCCTGCCAGATGCGCGGGCCGTAGATGGGGTGGTGCAGGTCGACCTGCCACGAGGCCTCGAGCACGGCCTGCGGGGCGTCGGCGGTGCCGCGGTGGAACGACGCGGTGCCGTCCCAGGGCGCGGGCACCACCACCACGGTCGCCTCGTCGGCGGTGTGCGGCAGGCCAAACAGGGTCTCGGCGTCGGAGGCGCCGTCGGGGTCGAAGCCGTCGAGGGGGTCACGCATGGGCGAGATCTCACCGGGGCTGGGCCGCGGGCGGCGTGGGAGGGCAGGGGTTGCCGTTTACGGATCGCGGCTGGCCACGTCCAGCGGAAAGTGGGCGGGGCGCGGCGTGCGCGGGGGCGAGGCCGCAGGGGCAGGGCGGCGCAGGGCTTTCGCTGGCCCCGGGTTTGCCGTAAACGAGCGGGCCACGCCTGTGCCTGGGAGCGCGCCATGACCGCCGATGATTCCTTGCCCGCCTGGCAGCGCAGCTGGGCGTTCCGCTTCTGGCCGCACCTGTCGGGCCTGCTGCTGAGCGGGTTCTTCGCGCTGGCCGAGAAGGAGAGCTGGCACCAGAGCCTGGACCGGCCCTACGCCGACTCGGTGTGGACGTGGTGGAGCACGCGCTTCCCCGCGCCCATCGCGCACCTGGCCCACGAGCCGGGGGTGGCCATCGCCGTGCTGCTGGTGCTGGTGCCGATGGTGCTGGCCCACGTCATCAAGCCCGAGTGGTACATCGCGCCGCTGAGCATCATCGGGGTCTTTGGCTGGTGCGTCTGGGGCTCGATGGCCCTGGGCCGCGTCGCTGCGCTGGGTTGAGGGAGGGGGACCGATGCCGCCGATTCTGTCGCTGAAGGCCGTGAAGGTGGGGTTCGGGGGGCCGGTGCTCTTCGACGGCATCGACCTGCACCTGGAGCGCGGGGACCGCGTGGCGCTGGTGGGGCGTAACGGCTCGGGCAAGAGCACCCTGCTGAAGGTGCTGGCCGGGGCCGTGGTGCCGGACGCCGGCGAGCGGGTGGTGCCGCCCCACGCGCGGGTGGCCTATCTGCCGCAGGTGCCGCACCTGGACCACTACGCCACGGCCCACGACGCGGTGCTGGCCGCGCTGCCGCCCGAGATGAGCCACGAGCCGTGGCGGGTGGACGCGGCGCTGGACGAGGTGGGGCTGCCCGCCGATCGGGTGATGACCACGGTGTCGGGCGGTGAGCTCCGCCGGGCGGCGCTGGCGCGGATGCTGGTGTCGGACCCCGACGTGATCTTGCTCGATGAGCCCACCAACCACCTGGACCTGCCCACCATCGAGTGGCTGGAGGGCGTGCTCGACAACCACCGCGCGGCGCTGGTGATCGTGAGCCACGACCGGGCGTTCCTCAACCGGCTGACGACGTCGATCCTGTGGCTGGAGCGGGGCGTGGTGCAGCGCACCGAGCGGCCGTTCTCGGAGTTCGAGGCGTGGTCCGACGCGCTGCTGGCCGAGGAGGCCGCCCAGCGCGCCAAGTTCGACAAGCGCATCGCCGAGGAGACCCGCTGGTCCCGCGAGGGCATCAGCGCGCGGCGCACCCGCAACCAGGGGCGCCTGCGGCGGCTGTACGCCATGCGCGACGAGAAGGCCGAGCAGCGCAAGCGCCAGGGCAACGCCCGGCTCATCGCCGACGTGGGCGAGAGCTCGGGCAAGCTGGTCATCGAGGCCAAGGGGCTGCGCAAGGCGTTTGGCGACCGGGTGGTGGTGGACGACTTCTCGACCCGCATCATCCGCGGCGATCGCGTGGCGCTGGTGGGCCCCAACGGCGCCGGCAAGACGACCCTGCTGAAGCTGCTGGTGGGCACGCTGGCGCCCGACGCGGGCACCGTGCGCCAGGGCACCCAGCTGACGCCGGTGTTCGTGGACCAGCACCGCCAGAAGCTCGACGACAGCCAGACCCTGCAAGAGGTGCTGTGCGTGCCCGGCACCGACCGGGTGATGGTGCACGGCGCGCCGCGGCACGTCGCGGGCTACCTGCGGGACTTCCTGTTCCAGGGCAACGACGCGCGGCGCGCGGTGAGCGGCCTGTCGGGCGGCGAGCGGGCGCGGCTGCTGTTGGCGCTGGAGCTCAAGCAGCCCAGCAACCTGCTGATCCTCGATGAGCCGACCAACGACCTCGATCTCGAGACCCTGGACCTGCTGCAGGAGGTGCTGGGCGAGTACGAGGGCACGCTGGTGCTGGTCAGCCACGACCGCGACTTCCTCGATCGGCTGGTGACCAGCACCATCCTGTTCGAGGGCGAGGGCCGCTGGACGGAGTACGCCGGCGGCTACACCGACGCCCTGTCGCAGCAGCGCAACGTGCAGCGGCAGGCCCAGGCGGCCGAGACGGCCAGGGTGGCCGCCGCCACGAAGGCCGAGGCCCCGGCGCCCAAGCGCAGCAAGAAGAAGCTGAGCTACAACGAGCAGAAGGCGTATGAGGCGCTGCCCGGCGAGATGGAGGCCCTGGAGGCGGAGATCGCCGCGCTGGAGGCGGCGCTCACCGACGGCGCGCTCTACGCCCGCGACCCCGACGGCTTCATGGCCCGCACCCAGGCCCTGGCCGACGCCCGCGCCGCGCTGGAGGCCAAGGAGGAGCGCTGGCTGGAGCTGGAGCTGATGCGCGAGGCCCTCGACGGCTGAGCGGCCTGCCCGGCGCCGCGCAACGCGCGGGCCCACCGCAGCGTCCCTTTGACCCGCCACCCCGGCGGTGGGAGCCTGGGCCTGTGAGCGAGTCCACCCCCTCTGATCCAGCCCCGTCGTCGGCGGCCCCCAGCGGGCCGAGGCCCGGGCGACGCCGGCGGCGCAAGCGGCGCTCCGGCGGGGCCGCGGGCAGCCCGGGCGGGGCCGAGCCCCTGGAGCAGCGCGCCGCCCGCGCCCTGGCTGAGCTCGCCGCCGTGGCGCGGCTGGTGGCCGAGCGGCACCACGCGCCGCTGCCCGACACCCTGGACCTGCAGCTCCCGCTCAATGGCGCCCCGCCGGGGGGGCACGGCTTCGTCGACACCGTGCGGGCCGCCGCCGAGGCCGCCCGCCCCGACGACGCCGTGTGGCGGCCCGGGCACGTGTACTGCTTCCAGTGCGGCGCCCCCGACTGCCGCCACGCGCGCCCCGCCGACGCGCGGGCGCTGTTCGTGGGCTACGCGCCGACGGGCAAGCCGCAGTGGCTCGACTTCGTCGAGGCCGCCGTGGCCCGCCGGGTGGACGGCGTGGAGCGGCTGTACCACCGCCCGCCCGGGGTGGTGGCGTGGGCCGAGACGGACGCGCTCACCGATGAGCTGCTGCCCGGCTTCGGGCGGGGCCGCGGGCCCTACCGGGTGCTGGGCCAGGCGGCCGTGGGGCTGGTGCCGGCGGATCTGCGCAGCCCCGACGCCGACCGGGTGGCGCTGACCCTGCAGATCGTCGAGACCCAGCGCCCGCAGACGCCCGTGCAGCTCCGCCTGAACATCTTGGGGCTGGCCTCGGAGTCGGTGATCGCGGCGGCGGCCGATGGCGCGCCTCACGGCCCCGCGGAGCGGCTGCGGCGGCTCATCGAGCAGGCCCGGCGGCGGCTGGGCGTGTTCACGCGGCGGGCGGTCACGGCCCAGGCCCGCGGCGAGGCGTACGACGTCGAGCAGGCGGCCCGCGGCCTGCTGGGGCCGCTGCGGGGCGATCTGGTGCGGGTGTTCGACGCCGACGCGCGGCGCACGCAGCACGCGCAGACCCGGCGCGAGGAGGGCGCGCGGCCCACGGCGACGGTGTGGCGCGACGCGCGCCAGGCCGGCGACGACCGCATCTTCAAGGACGCGCACCACGGCACCCTGGTGGTGGTGGGGCCCCGGGGTCGCGCCCACGTGTTCACCGCCGAGGCCCGCCACGTCACCAGCCTGCGCCTGGGGCCGGGAGAGCTTGAGCGGCGCACCACGAAGGGCCGCTGGACCCTGCCGCCGCCGCACCTGGTGCGGGGCTTCCGCGAGCACCTGAAGGCCAGCGCCGACGCGCGGGAGGCGCTGGCGTGAGCCGCCGGCGGCCCAGCCGGGCGCGGCGGCGGCGGGGCCTGCTGTGGGGGCTGGGCGCGGTGGCGCTGACGGTGGCGGTGGTGGGGGCCTGGCTGTGGCAGCGGCCCTCGCTGGCGCCGGGCGAGCCGGGGTTCCGCGACGCTGCGCTGGACGAGGTGTCGGGCATGGTGGCCAGCCGGCGCCTGGCCGACACCTTCTGGGTGCACAACGACTCGGGCGGGTCCGCCACGCTGTACGCCGTGCACGCCGACGGGCGGCTGCGGGGCGCGTGGCCGGTGGTGGGCGCCGAGGCCAACGACTGGGAAGACATCACGACCGACGACGCCGGCGGGCTGTGGATCGCCGACACCGGCAACAACAACAACCGCCGCCGGGATCTGCGGCTGTACCGCGCCGTGGAGCCGCTGCCGCGGCCCGGCGCGCAGCCGATGCAGCTTGAGGTCGACCGGGTGGTGCCGTTCCGCTACGCGGAGCAGACGGGGTTCCCGCCCGACCGGCCCGACTTCGACGCCGAGGCCATCTTCTGGGCGCCGCACCCGCAGACGGGGGCGGGCACGGTGTACCTGCTGACCAAGCACCGCAGCGGGGACCTCGCCACCGATCTGTACCGCTTCGATGACCTGAGCGGCGCCGCCGAGGTCACGCCGACCCGGGTGGGCACCGGCGAGGTCGGCGGCGATCCCGACAATTACGGCGGCATGGTGACGGCGGCGGACGCGAGCCCCGACGGCCAGCGGCTGGCGGTGCTGACCTACCACGCGCTGCTGCTGTATGCGCGCCCGGCCCGCGACGACGACCGCTACTTGCAGCGGCTGCACGCGCGGATCCCGCTGGACCAGGCGGTGTTCGACCAGTGCGAGGCGGTGGCGTGGGACGGCGACGATCTGATCATCGCCAACGAGCAGCGGCGCCTCTTCCGGGTGCCCAACGTGTGGGCGCAGCCGCCCGCGCGGCTGCCGGCCGATTGAGGGGCCCAGCGCAGGTCAGAACCGGGAGGCCACCAGCGGGATGGTGAGGGCGGGGGCGCGGCGTTCGCCCGCCGGGTGGGGCGCGTCCTCCTGCCACACGGGCACCGCGCGGGCCTGGGGCGCGGGGGGCCGCAGGTGGTCGCCGGTGCCGGCCTGGTGCCCGGCGTAGAGGGCGACGCCGGTGGCGCTCGCCGCGGCCGCGCCCAGGCACACCAAGGTCAGCAGGTCGTCGTCGATGAGCGCACCGCAGGTGGGGCCGGCGACGATGAGCGACAGGTAGCCCACCGCCACGCCCCAGCGGCCAGCCTTGGCGTCGGCGCCGGCGTCGCGCTCCACCTGCCCGCCCAGCCACTCGCCGCCCGCGACGGCGGTGAAGGGGTACAGCAGGCCCAGGCCTGCCCCCAGCCAGAACAGGGGCTGCACTTCGACCTCGCGGGCGGTCCAGATCAGGGCGCCGGCCGCGGCGAGGTGGGCGCCGCCGGTGAGGGCGCCGCCCGCGGCCCGCGCGAGGCCGGCCGACACGGGGTGGCGGGGCATGGGCAGCGCGGGGCGCAGCCGGGCGCCCGGGGGGAGCGCCTGGGGGGCCGCGGGCTGCGCCGCAGCGGGGCCGGGCAGGCTGAGGGCGGCCAGGGGCAGGCTGAGGGCCAGGGGCAGGGCGAGGCGGATCATCGGCGCGGGCGACCTGCCCGGCGGCGGGCGAGGCCCAGCAGGCCCACCAGCGCCAGCAGCGCCCAGGGATCGGCGGGGGCGTCGGGGCCGCTGCGCAGGTCGCAGTGGCAGCCGCCGTCGGCCTTGAGCGGATCCTGGCCGGCGCCGGCGTCCGGCGTGAAGCCGCCGCCGGGGGGCACCAGGCTCATGTCGGGGCGGTCACTGCCGCCGCCGCTGCCGCCCGCGCCGGGCGTGCCGCCGGCGCCGCCCGCGCCCGGGCCGTCCGGCCGCGGCTCACACAGGCGGGTCACGCAGATCCAGCCGTCGCCGCAGTCGCGGTCGATGGCGCAGGTGCGCAGGCACTGGCGGTCGATGCAGCGCTCGCCCGCCGCGCAGCCGGGATCGCAGGGCACGGGGTGGCAGAAGCCGTCGCCCTCGCAGAGGAAGCCGGAGGGGCACTCGTTGAAGGGGCAAGGGTTGAGGCACAGGCCCTCGTCGCCGCAGGTCTCCTCGCCGGCGCACTGGGCCGACTCGTCCACCAGCCCGTCGCAGTCGTTGTCGAGGCCGTCGCACAGCTCGTCGCCGACCTGCAGGGCGGTGCAGCCCAGGTAGGCGCCGTCGACGCAGGGCCGGCGGCCCTGGTGGCAGCCGTTGTTGCAGGCCTGATCGGTGTTCTCGTCCACCTGGCCGTCCATGTCGTTGTCGAAGGCGTCGCACACCTCCTCGCGGCTGGGGTCCTCGGGGATGCAGTCGTCGCTGACGGCGCCGCCCACGCAGGCCGCGAGGCCCGGGTTGCCCGACACCGTGCTGCAGGGCACGCCGGCGATCTCGTCCACGCGGGTGTCGCAGTCGTTGTCGACGCCGTCGCAGACCTCGTCGGGGATGCCGCCGCCGAAGCACTCGCTGTAGCCGCCGTCCACGCAGATCTGGCGGCCGTCGCCGCAGGCGGTGCTGCAGGGCTGGTCCCCCAGGCCCTCGTCCACCTCGCCGTCGCAGTCGTTGTCTTTGCCGTCACAGGTCTCTTCGCTGGCGGCGTCGGCGATGGCCTCGAGGGCCGCGAACAGGTCGGGCCCGTTGTTGGCCTGGTAGGCGCGCTGGGTGCCGCCGACCTCGGCCATCTGGTTGAGGATGCGCTGGTCGACGCCCCGGCCGAAGCCGATGACGTAGACCGGCAGGCCGGCGCCCTGGAAGGCATTCTGGGCCGACCGCACGGGGTTGCCGTTGCAGGTCTCCATGCCGTCGGTGATGAGCACGATGAAGCTGCGGCGGTTGGGGTCTTGCAGCTGGAAGTAGTAGTTGACCGAGGCGTCGATGGCGCCGCCGATGGGGGTCTTGTTGCTCTGCTGCGGGAAGGCCCGCGCGAGCTGATCGCGGATGGCCGGGCCGTTGAGGGGCGCCACGCCCGCGAGCACGGCGCCGGGGGCCGACACGTCGCAGCGGCCCCCCCACGGGAAGGCCAGCAGCCCGAAGCGGATGCGGAACTCGAAGGTGCGGGTGAGCTGGGTGATGGCGTCGACGGCCTGGTTCCACTTGCCGTCCTCGAGCATCGAGCCCGAGCGGTCGAGGGCGACGAGCACGTTGGGCTCCTCGCACTGGTTGGCCTGGGCCGCGGCCGGCGTGGTGAGCGCGGCGGCGCTGAGCAGCAGGAGCGCGGCGATGAGACGGCGCATGCGGGCCTCCGGGGGCGAGCGGGCAGTGTGGGCGTCGGCGGGCGACCCCGCCGGTCGCGGTCGCCTGTGGCGAGCCCGCGATGCACAGACTGTACCGCAAACGGTGGGGCGCGCACGACGCTGTGCGCGTGGGGGGGCGCGGTCAGGTGGGGCCGGCGCACCCCAGCGGTGTGCGGCCTGCGGGTCCCGCTGGGGGGGCCGCGCGGTCACTGGGGCCGGGTGGTCAGGGGCGTGCGGCGGTCACTGGACGCCCAGCGGGAACTTGAGCAGCAGGCCCACCTCGCCCCGCGCGCCGCCGGCGGTGGTCAGGCCCACGTAGCCGGTGAGCAGCGGCCCCGGGACCACGAGCCGCAGGCGGGCGCCCCAGTCCCCATCGCGGTGCTCGGCCAGGGCCTCGACGCCGACGAAGGCGAAGCCGATCTCGGGCCCCACGGCGTACAGGGCGTGGTCCACGGCCCAGTCGTAGCGCGCGCTGGTCACCAGCCCGGCCCACCACAGCTCGTCGCTCAGGTACACCACCGACAGCTCGCCGCCGAGGGTGAAGCCCACGCCGTCGTCGCCGCCGAAGGCCAGGCCCAGATCGAGCCCGGTCGGCACCGTCCAGCCGGTCGGGATGGTCAGGCCGGAGCCGTGCGCGTGGGCGAGGGCGGGCCACACCGACAGGATCAGCAGCAGGGCAGGGTGTCGCATGGGGGCAGCGTGCGCGCTGAGGCGGGCGCCCGTCCAGCCTTGGGCGCGCCGGGGGGCGTCAGTCGAGCCCGATGGGCCACTTGAGCTGCACACCCACCTGGAACCGGTCGCCGTCGTGGGTGCTGAGGCCGCCGTAGAGCCCGGCGGCGACGAAGGGCACGACCACGCGGAGCCGGCCGCCCAGCGCGCCGTCGTCCCGCACGTCGAGGGCGGCCTCGGCGCCGATGAAGGCGTAGCCCCCCTCGAGGCCCAGGCTGGCGTAGCCGCGCTCGACGCCGTGGTCATAGCGGGCGCCGAGCAGCGCGCCGGCCCACAAGAAGCCGCGGGTGAGGTAGACGACGCTGGTCTCGAGGCCCAGCACCAGGCCGGGGTCGCCGTCGGCGGTGAAGGCCGCGCCGATCTCGACGCCGGTGGGGAAGTACCAGCCCTCGAAGAGGGGGTCGCGATCCAGCCAGCCCGAGCGCGGGGGCGGGACCAGCACGGCCGGTGGCGGGGCCCCTGGGGCGGGCGGCGCTGCGGGCGCTGCGGGGGTGGGCGCGCTGGGCGCCGGCGGCATGGGATCGGGCACCTGGGCGACCGCCAGCGTGGGCGCCAGCGCGCACGGGATCGCCAGCCGGCGCGCCCAGCGGCCCCGGGCGCTCATCGCTTCAGCAGGTCTGCGAAGGGGCTGTGCGAGAAGCCGCCCGACTTGCCGCCCGGCTTGCCGCCCGGCTTGTTGCCGCTGGGCTGGCCGCCGCCCGGCTTGTTGCCGCTGGGCTGGCCGCCGCCCGACTTGCTGCCCGGCTTGCCGCCGCCCGGCTTGCCGCCGCCCGCCCGGCCCTGGCCCCCGGCGCGGCCCTGGCCCTGCGGCCGCCGATCGCCCCGGTCGGGCCCGCCACGGCCCTGCCGCGGGCCCCCGCCGCCGCCTGTGGCGCGCTCACCCGGCGCCGGCGCCGCGACCTCTTTGCGGGCGGTCAGGGCGATGCGCTTGCGGGCCAGGTCGACCTCGAGGACCCGCACGGTGAGGGTCTGGCCGGGCGACACCACCTCGGCGGGGTCGCGCACGAAGCGGTCGGCGAGCTGGCTCACGTGCACGAGGCCGTCCTGGTGGACGCCGATGTCGACGAAGGCGCCGAAGGCCACCACGTTGGTGACCACGCCCTCCAGCACCATGCCCGGGGTCAGGTCCTCGACGCGCTGCACGTCCTCGCGGAACTTCGGCGGCGCGAAGGTCTGGCGCGGATCGCGGCCCGGCTTGGCCAGCTCGGTGAGGATGTCGCGCAGGGTGGGCTCGCCCACGGTGTCGCTGACGTAGCGGCTGATGTCGATGCGGGCGGCCAGCTCGGCGTTGCCCACCAGCGCGCCCAGGTCGACCCCCAGATCCTTGGCCATGCGGGCCACCAGGGCGTAGCGCTCGGGGTGCACCGCGCTGGCGTCCAGCGGGTGGCTGCCCTCGCGCAGCCGCAGGAACCCGGCGCACTGCTCGTAGGTGCGGGGCCCCAGGCCGCTCACCGACAGCAGGTCCTGGCGGCGGCGGAAGCGCCCATGCTCAGTGCGGTACGCCACGATGCGCTGCGCCGTGGTGGGCCCGATCCCCGCCACCCGCGCCAGCAGAGGGGCGCTCGCGGTGTCGAGCTCCACGCCCACGTGGTTCACGCAGTCCTCGACCACCTCGTCCAGGCTGCGGGCCAGGGTGGGCTGGTGCACGTCGTGCTGGTACTGGCCGACGCCGATGCTCTTGGGGTCCAGCTTCACCAGCTCCGCCAGCGGATCTTGCAGGCGCCGGCCGATGCTGATGGCGCCGCGCACGGTGAGATCCAGGTCGGGGAACTCCTCGCGGGCCACGTCGCTGGCCGAGTAGATGCTGGCCCCCGACTCGTTGACGCTCACCACGGGCAGGGCCGACAGCCCCTCGGCGGCGAGCACGCCCTTCAGCCAGGCCTCGGTCTCGCGGCCGCCCGTGCCGTTGCCCACCGCGATGAGGTCGGGGCCGTGCCGGCGCACCAGGGCCAGCAGCGCGTCGCGGGCGGCGGCGTCCTGGCGGTCGTTGCGCCCCGGGAAGATGGTCGTGTTCTCGATGAAGGTGCCGGTGGCCGTCAGCGCCACCACCTTGCAGCCGGTGCGTAGGCCCGGGTCGATGGCCAGCACCGGGCGGGTGCCGAAGGGCGCCGCGAGCAGCAGCTCCTTCAGGTTGCGCGCGAAGATCTCGACGGCGGCCTTGTCGCTGTTGGTCTTGAGCTGCACCCGCACGTCGGTGCTGCACGACGGCTTCAGCAGCCGCTTGTAGGCGTCGGCCACGGCCTCGGCGAGCTGGCCCGCGAAGGGGGAGCGGCGGTCGAGCTTCGCGAGGCGCTCCAGGCGGGGCAGCAGGCGGTCGGCGTCCAGCTCCACCGCGACGCGGAGCATGCCCTCGTTCTCGCCACGGCGCACCGCCAGGTAGCGGTGGCCGGGGATGCGGCGCACGGGCTCCTCGTAGTCGTAGTACTGCTCGAAGCGGGTGCGCTGGGTCTTGGCGTCGGGGGTGGCCTTCGACACCAGCAGGCCGTGCTGCCACAGGGCGTCGCGCACCTCGGCGCGCACGGCCGCCTGATCGGCGAACCACTCGCTGACGATGTGGCGCGCGCCGGCCAGGGCGGCCTCGACGTCGGGCACCTCGCGGCCGGCGTCCACGAAGTCGCGGGCCACGCGCTCGGGGGTGCCCACGGTGGCCTGGGCCCAGATGAGCTGCGCGAGGGGCTCGAGGCCGCGGTCCTTGGCGATGGTGGCCTTGGTGCGCCGCTTGGGCTTGAAGGGCAGGTACAGATCTTCGAGCTCGGCCTTGGTGGTCGCCGCGCGGATCTGCGCCGCGAGGGCGGGGGTGAGCTTGCCCTGCGCCTCGATGGCCGCCAGCACCGTCTCACGGCGGTCGTGCAGCTCGGTCAGGTAGCCGGCCTGGTCGCGGATGGCGCGGATCTGCACCTCGTCGAGCCCGCCGGTGGCCTCTTTGCGGTAGCGGGCGATGAACGGCACGGTGTTGCCCGCGGCGAGCAGGCTGAGCACCTGCGCGACGCCGGCGCGGGGCAGCGACAGCTCGGCGGCGACCTGGGCGGTGGGATCGAAGGCGGGGTTGGCCATGGGGCCCTCCAGCGGCAAGGGAGCGGGCGGGGCAGGGTTGCCGAAGCCCACCGCGTTTCGCCAGTGTTTCAGCGTCTGGGGCGCCGGCCCGGGCGCCGGCTCAGGTCCGCAGGGTTCCGCGCGGCAGCGCCCCCGGCAACCTGCTACCCTGCGGCCCCCTGGCCCCTCGCTGGAGACCCCGATGCGCTTCATCGCTCTCGCCCTGGCCCTGCTGCCCGCCGCGGCCTGGGCCGCCCCGGCCCCCGACGGCGCGGCGCTGCTCAACGGGCTGCACGCGCAGGTGCTGGCCACCGTGAAGGCGGGCCAGCAGCCGGTGGTGGTGTTCGATCTCGACGCCACGCTGTTCGACAACCGCCCGCGCACCCTGGCGATCCTGCGGGCCTTCGCCGCCCAGCCCGGCCAGGCCGGCACCGCTGCCGCCAAGGCCATCGGCGGCCTGGCGCTGGACCAGGTGCGCTACGGCGTGAAGGACACCCTGGCCCAGATCGGCGTCACCGACGCGCCCACCGTCGAGGCGGTCACGGCCTACTGGCTGGACCGCTTCTTCGGCGCCTGGGCGGTGCACGACGCGCCCATGGCGGGGGGCCCGGCCTATGTGCAGCGCCTGCACGCGGACGGCGCCTTCGTGGTGTACCTGACCGGCCGCGACGCG
>JAUHVS010000865.1 GCA_030424955.1 bacterium
GACCAGCTTCGCCTACGGGCTGGACTTCGCCGCCCTCACCCGGGTGCGCGTGGGCGTGGGCGTCATCGACGGCGAGGGCGGGCCCACCGACACCATCGATCTCGATCCGAGCGCCACCCGGGCCTTTAGCGTCAACTACGCCTTCGCCGAAGGCGAGCTGGCCCTGGGCGACTACGTGGGCGTCGCTGGCCGCGGCTACGTGGGCACCCACCACCAGACCGAGGACGGCACCAGCGCGTCCGTCGGCGGCGCCGAGGCCCGCCTGCGGGTGGGGCCGGTGGACGGCACGCGCCTCACCGGCGGCTTCTCGGTGTTCGACGTGCTGGGCGCCCAGGGGTTTGTGTACCTGGACGTGGCGAGCGTGCCCCGGGTGCCCATCCGGGCCGGGGTCGTGGTCACCAACCTGCCCGTGGACGCGGACCTGGGCGTCCAGCTCGAGGGCCAGGTGGGGTGGCGCGTCAACGACCTGCTCACCCTCAACCTGCTGACCGGCTGGAACGCCCGCACCATCAATCACTATGGGTTCACCGGCGGCGGTGGCCTGACCCTGGACTGGTGAGGAGAGCCCCATGCGACACACCGACCCCCTGTGGCTGATCGCCGCCGCCCTGATGTTGACCGCCCCCGCGGGCGCCCTGGCCGCTGAGCCGACCGCGCCCATCGTGGCGACGCCCGATGGCGTCCCCGAGGCCGCCGCCGACGCGCCCGCCGCCGAGCCAGACAGCGCGGCTGAGGGTGGCAGCGAAGACACCGCTGCCGAGGACACCGCCGCCGAAGACACCGCTGCCGAGGACACCGCTGCGCCCGCCCCGCGCCCCCAGGCGCCCGCCGAGGCGCCCCTGGACGACGCCACGCCGCCGCAGGTGCTGCACGCGCCCCGCCACGCCGTGACGGCGGGCGAGCCCGTCGAGGTGCGCGCGCGCATCGTGAAGGACTGGCAGCTTGGCCCCGTGCGCCTGCGCTACCGCGACGCCGCCGGCGTGTGGCGCGACGAGCCCTTCACCCGGTCGGGGGATCTCTTCGTGGCCCGGATCCCCGGCGAGCACGTGCGCACCGGCACCCTGGCTTATGCCATCGAGTCCACCGCGCCGGATGGCACGCTGCGCCATCACTTCGCCAGCGTCGACGCCCCCCACGTGATCGCGATCGGCAGCAGCGCCGGCCTCGATCGCGAGGCCGTGCGGCTGCAGCGCTACGATGGCAAGCGCAACCGGGTGCTGGCCCGCGGCGAGCTGTTCGCCTACGGCAGCCGGTATGTGTCGGCCGCCGCCAGCGACCTGCGCACCGACCGCTACAGCGATCAGTACTGGCGCGGCGAGGTGGAGTTCACCCGCCGGGTCCTGGGCGACCACCTGCACGACTTCCGCTTCGGGATTGGCGTCATGCGCGCCGAGTGGCCCACCGTGGGCGACGCGCCGCAGTACGCCGACGACAGCCCGGGCATCAACTACGGCTTCGGCGAGATGAACTTCGAGCTCGACGACTGGTGGCAGGTGGGCGGCCGGCTGCTGCTGGGCGCGAGCGCCGAGGGCTTCGTCGGCGGCTACGGCGCCGTCACCCGCATCGGCAACGCGGCGGGCACCCACTTCTCGGCCCAGGTGGACGTCATCGGCGACATCGGCACCCGCACCGACCTGCGCCTGCACTGGGACACCGTGCCGCGGGTGCCCATGGCCCTGGGCATCGAGCTGACCGACTGGCCCAGCAGCGAGCGCGCGGCCGACGCCGCCAACCTGTCCTACGACGTGGGCTACCGCTTCGACGGCGGCCTGACGGTCATGGCGCGGGTGGGCAACGCCAAGCGGGCCAGCAGCCTGGACGGCGGCTGGCAGGGGGGCCTGAGCGCGGCCTACGCGTTCTGACGTCCGCGCGCCGCGGCCTGCCCCTCAGGCCGTCGGGCGCTGAGCGCCCTGCGGCGGGGGCGGGGGCCGCTCAGCGGCGGTGTCCCGGCGCCCTCGGCGCCCGCGGCGCCAGCCCAGCACCCACCCCACCCCGGCCCCCAGCGCACCGCAGCCGATGGCCAGGATCCCCAAGGGCATCCGCCACTCGGACCACGCCCAGAAGGTGACCGTCGCCGCGTTCTGCGCGATGAACTGCACCCCCAGCACCACGGCGAGGCCCCCGGTG
>JAUHVS010000089.1 GCA_030424955.1 bacterium
CCGGCCGCGTGATCTCGGTCACCGACTTCGGCGCCTTCGTCGAGCTGGAGCCCGGCATCGAGGGCCTGGTGCACAAGTCCGAGCTGAGCTGGACCCGCCGCATCAACCACCCCCGCGAGCTGATCAAGCCCAACGACCGGCTGGACCTGATCGTGGTGCGGGTGGACGCCGGCGAGCGCAAGCTGGGCCTGAGCCTCAAGCAGACCGCGCCCGATCCCTACGCCGCCCTGCGCGAGGCCTACCCCCCCGGCACCCGCCTGCGCGGCAAGGTGTCGAGCGTCACCGACTTCGGCGTGTTCGTGGGCCTGGTCGAGGGCATCGACGGCCTCGTGCACCGCAGCGATCTGACCTGGGGCGACGCCCCCGACCCCCGCGAGACGCACCAGAAGGGCCAGCCCATCGAGGTGATGATGCTCGACATCGACGCCGAGCGGCAGCGGGTCAGCCTGGGCGTCAAGCAGCTGGGCCCCGACGAGGAGGCCGAGCGCTACGCCAGCCTCGAGGTCGGCAGCGAGCACACCGTGCAGCTCACCCGCGTGGTGGACTTCGGCGCCTTCGCGATGCTCGACAACGGCCTGGAGGGGCTCATCCACCGCTCCGAGCTGGGCCAGCCCGGCGTCGAGGACGCCCGCACGGTGCTCACCGCCGGCCGCCCCGCCCTGGCGCGGATCACCGCCGTCGATCCGCACCGCCGCCGCATCAGCCTGAGCCTGAAGGGCCTCGAGCAGCCCGAGGCCCCCGCCGCGCCCGAGGCCGCCGCTGAGGCCCCCGCCGCTGAGGCCCCCGCCAGCCCGCTCCTGGCGGGCGGCGCGGCCCCCGCCAAGGGCGCCCTGGCCTCCCTGATGGCCGCGCTGCCCCCCAAGGCCGCCGAGCCCCCCAAGGCCGCCGAGCCTGCCCCGCCCGCTGAAGGCGCCGACCCGACGGAGTGACCCCATGGCCCGCCCCCGCCTCGCGATCCTCACCAGCGGGGGCGACGCTCCCGGCATGAACGCCGCCATCCGCGCGGCCACCCTCGTGGCCCTCGCCCACAACGCCACCGTGCTCGGCGTCGAGCAGGGCTACCGCGGCCTCATCAACGGCGACTTCCGGCCCCTCGAGGCCCACGACGTGGTCGAGCTGGTGCGGGCCGGCGGCACCGCCCTGGGCACGGCCCGCTGCCCCGAGTTCCGCGAGCGCGCCGTGCGCGACGTGGCCCGCCGCCGGCTGCGGGACGCCCGCATCGACCACGTGCTGGTCATCGGCGGCAACGGCTCCCTGGCGGGCGCCCACGCCCTGGGCGACCCCCACGAGCAGCTCGAGGACTGGCCCGTGCGGGTCATCGGCCTGCCCGCCAGCATCGACAACGACGTCGGCACCACCAGCCTGGCCATCGGCGTCGACACCGCCATGAACACCATCGTCGAGGCCTGCGACCGCATCGCCGACACCGCCACCGCCCACCACCGCACCTTCATCGTCGAGGTCATGGGCCGCGACTGCGGCTACCTGGCCATGGCGGCGGGCATCGGCGCGGGCGCCAACCTGGTGCTCTTCCGCGAGGCCGGGCTGGCCCTCGACGGCCTCGTCGACGCCGTCTGCGACACCGTGGCCCAGGCGGCCCGCCGGCCGAACCACCGCGCGCTGATCCTCAAGAGCGAGGGCGTCGAGGTGCCCGTCGAGCAGCTGAAGGCCGCCGTGAACGCCCGGCTGGCCGCGGCCGGCGAGGACGCCATCGAGGCTGAGCTGCGGGTGACGGTGCTGGGGCACGTGGTGCGCGGCGGGCGGCCGTCGGCGCTGGATCGCCTGATGGCGAGCCGGCTGGCCCACGCCGGGGTGCTGGCGCTGCTCGACGGCGCCGGCGATCAGATGGTGGCCTGGCAGCCCGGCCGGCCCCCCGCGCGGGCCACCCGCACGGCGGTCGATCCCCGCTGCTGGCTGGTGCCGCTGGCGGACGTGCTGGCCGAGACCCAGGCCCTGCACGACGGCACGAGCCCGCAGGCGCAGTGGCGGGTGAAGGTGTTCGACGCCCTCGAGGGCGTCCTGAACCGGGGCTGACCGCCCCGGCGCGGTGGGCCGGGGGCGCAGGCGTCGCCGCCCACCCCCCGCGCCAGCGCCGCTACGGGCAGGCGCCCGCGGCGACGTTCAGCGTGAACTGGCCGGCGCTGTTGGCGCCGAACCCATCCACGAACAGGTACAGCAGGCGGTCGCCCGGCGCCGCCACGGTGAGGGCGGACTGCAGGCCGCCCGCCACCGCGCTGTCGTCGCTGCAGCCCAGCTCCGCGCCGTTGGCGCAGGGGTCCGCCCGCAGGTGCAGCACGGTGTCGTACAGGCTGCCCGCGGTGGTCACGCACCAGTCCCCCGCCGGCGGCGCGAAGGCGAACACCGCCTCGGAGGACGCCGCGCCCCCGCCACAGCTCGCGCCGTGCAGATCGGCCGCGCCGACCGTCGTGCCCTGCCACACGCCCTCGCCCTGGATCACCGTCGGCGCCTCGCAGGTGCCGCCGTTGGGCGGCAGGCACAGGCCCACCTGGCAGGTGAGGCCCCCCGCGCAGTCGGCGTCGACCAGGCACTCCGCCAGCCCCGCCGGCTCGCACTGGCCCGCCGCCGAGCACACCTCGCCCGCCGCGCAGTCGCCGTCCACGAAGCAGGCCGGCGCCTGATCGCAGGCCCCGCTCGACAGGCTCAGCACGTAGTCGCCGCCGCCGTTGAAGCCGTCCACAAACACGAAGTAGTCCGCGCCCGCGGCCACCGCGAACTCGACCCGCGCCCGGGTGCCCACGGCGTCGTCGTTGCAGGCCACCTCGACGCCGTCCGCGCAGGCGCCCTCACGCACATACAGCAGGCTGTCGAAGCTCGACCCCACGGTGCTCGCGCACACGGTGCCGGCGGCGGGCGCCGTGAAGGCGAGCACCTGCTCCGGGCCGCGGCCACCGCACTGGCCCTGGAAGTCGTTGCTGCCCGCCAGGGTGCCCACCGTGCGGCTCGGCAGGTTGGCGTCGCCGATGGCGCCACAGGCGTCCTGCGGCGCGGGCACACAGGCCCCCGCGTCGCAGCGCTCGCCCGCCGCGCAGTCGGCGTCCAGCAGGCAGTCCACCGGCGGCGCCTCGGCGCACACGCCGTCCTGGCAGACCTCGCCCGCCAGGCAGTCCCCGTCGAACACGCAGGCCACGCCGCCAGCCTGGCAGGCGCCCGGCCGCGCGCTGACCTGCCACGCCCCGCCCTGGGCGAAGCTGTCGACGAAGATGAAGTACGCCACCGCCGGATCGGCCTGGAACTCCACCGCCGACTGCAGGCCCCCGGCCAGGGCCGAGTCATCGCTACAGGCCACCTCGGCCGCCGGCGCCCGGCAGGCGTCCGCGCGCACGTGCAGCACGGTGTCGATGGCGCTGCCCGCCGTGGTGACGCACACCAGGCCGGCCTCGGCCACCGTCAGCGCGAACACCTGCTCCGGCCCGTTGCCGCCGCACGACCCGCGGTCGTCGGCGCCCAGGCCTGCGCTGTCGCCCCGCGCCGGCTGGCCCAGGGCCAGCGGCTGGGCCGCCGCGCAGGTGTCGTCGGGGGCGGGCACGCACAGGCCGCCCGCGTCACAGACCTCGTCCAGGGCGCAGTCGGCGTCGGCGCCACAGCCCAGGCCGGGCGCGCACAGGCCGTCGGCGCCGCACCGCTCGCCCGCGGCGCAGTCGCCGTCCACCACGCACGCCACGGCGCACGGCCCCGCGGTGATGCGCAGCGTGAAGTCGCCCGCCGCCGGGTTGCCGTCGAAGTCGGTGAAGCCGTCCACCACCAGGGCGTAGGCCGCGCCGGCGGTGGCGTCGAACTCGACGGCGCTCTGCACGTCGCCCGCCACCGGGCTGTCGTCGTTGCACCCCAGCTCGGCGCCGGCGCAGTCATCGGCCCGCACATACAGCACGGTGTCGAAGGCGCTGCCGCCGGTGCTGGCGCAGTAGGTGCCGTCTGCCGGCGCCACGAAGCGGTGCACCTGCTCGGGGCTCTCGCCCTGGCCGCCGCAGGCCCCTGCCGCCACCGCGTCGGCGCCGACCGTGCTGCCGTTGTAGACCCCCAGCTCCACGGGCCACGGCGTGGCGCAGCGGCCGTCCGGGGCCGCGTCGACGCAGGCGAAGGCCTCGCAGCGCTGGCCGGCCCCGCAGTCGAGATCAGCGAAGCACTCGGGGGGCGCGTCGCACTCGCCCGGGAACACCGTCAGCTGCCACGGGCCGCCCGTGGCGAAGCCGTCGACGAACAGGTGGTAGTCGACCCCCGGCAGGGCGTCGAAGGCCACCTGGCTGCTCGAGCCGACGCCGCCGTCATCGTCGCAGGCGATCTCGACGTCGCCGTCACACCGCTCGGGCCGCACGTACAGCACGGTGTCGTGATCGCTGCCGGCGGTCTGCGCGCACACCCGGGTCGGGGCGTCCACCCGCAGGATCCGCACGTCCTCGCGGCCGCCGCCGCCGCAGGTGCCGCGCACCTCCGACAGGGCCAGGGTGCTGTCGCCCGCCGTGACGCCGAAGTCGATCGGGGTCGCGGCCTGACAGGCCGCCGGGCGGGTGTCCACGCAGGCCCCCGCGTCGCAGCGGCTGCCCACCGCGCAGTCCCCGTCCACCAGGCACTCGGGGGGCGCGTCGCAGGCGCCCGAGAAGCCGCTCAGCACGTAGTCGCCGCCCCCCGCGAAGCCGTCCACCACCACGTAGTAGGGGGTGTCGGCGGCGGCCTCGAACTGCACCTCGCTCTGCAGGCCGAAGGCGTCGTCGTTGCACGCCACCTCGGCGCCCGCCGCGCAGTCCTCGGCGCGCACATACAGCACGGTGTCGTAGCTGCTGCCGGCCGTGAGCAGGCACACGGGGCCGGCCGCCACGGCGTCGAAGCGCCACACGACCTCGGCGCCCTCGCCCCCGCAGCTGCCCTGGAGCTGGGCCGCCGCGCCGGCGCTGTTGCCGCCGATCCGGCCCCCCGGGAAGACCTCGGCCGCCGCGCAGGCCGCGGGGGCCACGCAGGCGCCCGCCTCGCAGCGCTCGCCGGGCAGGCAGTCCAGATCGTCGGCGCAGGGCGGCAGCGCGCAGGCGCCGTCCACGCAGGCCTCGCCCGCCGCACAGTCGGCGTCCACGGCGCAGCCGCCGTCGCAGGGGCCTGGGCTCACGGTCAGCACGTAGTCGCCGCCCCCCGCGAAGCCGTCGAGGAACACGAAGTAGTCCACGCCGGGCGCGGCCAGGAACTCCACCGCCGACTGCACCACGCCGCCCGCGTCGTCATTGCACGCGATCTCGTCGCCCGCCGCGCAGTCCGCCGCCCGCACATACAGGCCGGTGTCGAACCCGCTGCCCGCCGTGCGCGCGCACACCGTCGCCTCGACGTCGGTGGTGAAGCGCCACGCGCGCTCGTTGCCGTTGCCCACGCAGCTGCCCCGGGTCTGCGACCGCGCGTCCGCCGTGCTGCCCTGCACCTCACCGAAGCCGATGGGCGCCGGATCGGCGCAGGCCGCCAGGGCCACGACGGCCTCGCACGCGCCGGCCACGCACTGCTCACCGGCCGCGCAGTCCGCGTCGATGACGCAGGCCGGGGCGGCGACGCAGAGGCCGTCCACGCAGGCCTCGCCCGCGGCGCAGTCCGCGGCGTCGGCGCAGGCCACCGCGTCACAGGCGCCGGCCCGCACCGTCAGGGTGTAGGCCCCGGCGGCCGCGAAGCCGTCCACCAGCACGGTGTAGTGGGCGCCGGCCTCGGCGGCCAAGGTCACGGCAGACTGCAGGCCACCGGCCAGCGGGCTGTCGTCGTTGCAGGCGATCTCGCTCGCCGCGTCGCCGCAGGCGGTCCGCACGCTCAGCACCGTGTCGATCTCGCTGCCCTCGGTGGTCAGGCACACCGGCCCGCCCGCCGCCAGGCTGAGGTCGTAGATGGCCTCGCCCGTGCGGCCCCCGCCGCAGCTCGGCGCGTGCTGGTCGTTGTCGTCGAGCACCCCCTGGAACACGCCCGGCGCCGCGATGGGCAGGGCCCCCGCGCAGCCGTCGTTGGCGGGCACGCACAGGCCGTCGGGCCCGCAGGCCGCCCCCTCGGCGCAGTCGGCGTCCACCACGCACGGCGCGGCGGCCGGCACGCAGCGGCCCTGGGCGTCACACACCTCGCCCGCCGCACAGTCGGCGTCCCCGAGGCACAGCGGCGGCAGGGCCACGCAGCGGCCCCCCTCGTCGCAGATCTCGCCCAGGCCGCAGTCGGCGTCGAGCAGGCAGGCCGGGGCGCCGGCGCAGGCGCCGTCCAGGCAGCGCTGGCCGGCCGCGCAGTCGGCGTCCGCCAGGCACCCGGGCGCCTGGCCGCAGGGGCCGGGCCGCACGGCCAGGGTGTACTCGCCGCCCCCGAAGAAGCCGTCGACGAACACGAAGTAGTCCACGCCCGCCTCGGCCTGCAGGGTGAGCTGCGACTGCGGCGCGCCCGCGCCGATGTCGTCGTTGCAGCCCACCTCGGCGCCCGCCAGGCAGTCGCCCGCGCGCACGTACAGCACGGTGTCGAAGGCGCTGTCGGCCAGGTCCAGGCAGGCGGTGGTGTCGGCGTCGAAGCGCAGCGCCCACGCCGCCTCCGGCGCCCGCGCCCCGCCGCAGCTGCCGCCCTGCTCGGCGGGGGCGCCGACGGTGGTCCCCGCCACCTCCCCGAAGCCCGCCAGGGCCGGCGGCCCCACGCACACGTCGTCGGCCGCGGCGCACAGGCCGCCCAGGCAGATCTGGCCCTCGGCGCAGTCGGCGTCGGCCGCGCACGCGGGGGGCGGGCCGTCCTCGCACACCCCCGCCACGCACACGGCGTCGCCGGCACAGTCGGCGTCGTCGAGGCACTCGGGCGCCGCGACGCAGGGCCCTGCGCTCACGCTCAGCAGGAAGTCCCCCGCGGCGTCGCCGTAGCCATCCACGAACACGAAGTAGTCGGTGTTGGCGGCCGCCTCCAGGGTCAGCGCCGACTGCGGCCCCCCGGTGACGTCGAAGTCGTCGTCGTTGCAGGCCAGCTCGCCGGCGGGATCCCCGCAGAGCCCCGCGCGCACCGACAGCACGGTGTCGAAGCCCGAGCCCCGCAGGTTCAGGCACACGGTCTGCGCCTCGGGCAGGCTCAGCCGGTAGGCCACCTCGGGCCCCGTCGCCCCGTCGCCACAGCTCGCGCCCTGGATGGCGCCCGCGCCCACCGTGGTGCCCTGCACCTGGCCCAGCCCCAGCGGGCGAGGCGCCGCGCAGGCGTCCACCGGCGCGCCGGGCACGCAGGCCCCGGCCTGGCAGATCTCGCCCGGGGCGCAGTCCAGATCCCCGACGCACCCGGGGGGCGCCTCCACGCACAGGCCACCCGCGCAGCGCTGGCCGGCCCCACAGTCCAGATCGCCCGCGCACTGCGGCGGCGCGGCCTCACAGGCCCCCGCCACGCAGCGCTCGCCCGGGGCGCAGTCCACGTCGTCGCCGCAGGGCGCGGCCACGCAGGCGTCGGCCACGCAGGCCTCACCCGGGGGGCAGTCGGTGTCGTCGGCACAGCCCGCAGGCGGCACGGCCACGCAGGCCCCCGCCTCGCAGCGCTCGTCGGGCGCGCAGTCGCCGTCGCCCATGCAGCCCGGCGGCGCGACCGGCACGCAGGCGCCGGCCTCACAGCGCGCGTCGGCCCCGCAGTCGGCGTCCACCACGCACGCGGGCGGCGCCTCGACGCACTGGCTGTCCTCGCAGCGCTGGCCGGCCCCGCAGTCGGCGTCGATGACGCAGTCGGCCTCGGCCTGGCACAGCCGGGTCCCCGGGTTGCAGATCTCCCCCGCCGCACAGCCGCCCTCGCGGCAGCCCACCAGGCAGCGCCCCGGGCCGCCGTTCTCGGCGTAGCAGTAGCTGTCCTCGGCGCAGTCGGTGTCCCGCTGGCAGTCCAGGCTGGCGTCCACCGGCGGCGCCGCGTCCACCAGCCCCACGTCGCTCCCGATGAAGCCCTGGTCGCGCAGGCTGCCGCCGACGAAGGCGTCCGCGCCCCCGGGCGGATCGCTCTCGTCCGGGCAGGCGGTCAGCAACAGCGCGGTCAGCGCCACGAACCCGCTGCGAATCCATTGGCTCATTGGTCGCTCCCCTTCTCCGCGGCGCAGGCGCGCGCGACTCGTACAGTGAGCCTACATCGGCCCGACGGCACAGACGAAGTGAGTTCGCGGGTCAGCCGGGCCCGTGGGGCTCAGTCGCCGGCGCCGATGGCCCAGGGCGTGGGCCCAAAGGCCTCGGCGAGCCGCTCGATGAAGAGCCGCACCTTCGCCGACAGGTGTCGGCTGTGCGGGTAGACGGCCCACACGTTGGCGGGCAGCAGGGACCACTCGGGCAGCACCTGCACCACCGCGCCGCTGCGCAGGGCGGCGCAGCCGATGAAGTCCGGCAGCAGGCCGATCCCCCGGCCCGCGCTCACCGCCTGCAGGATCGCGTCGCCGTTGTTGACCTCGAAGGGGCCATCGACCCGCACCGCCACCTCGTCGCCCGCCGCCTGCCCGCCGTTGCGGCGGAAGACCCAGTTGGGGCCCGAGCGCAGGTAGGCGTAGCGCAGGCAGGCGTGGGCCTGCAGGTCGCGCGGGTGCCGCGGCGCGCCGCGGGCGGCCAGGTAGTCGGGGCTCGCGAGCACGTAGGCCTGCACGGGCGCCAGCTTGCGGGCGATGAAGCTGGAGTCGTCGAGCTGCGACAGGATCCGCACCGCCAGATCGAAGCCCTCGTCCAGCAGATCCACCCGGCGGTCGTCCAGGGTCAGCTCGATCTGCACGTCCGGGTAGTCGGCCATGAACGCGGTGACCACGGGCATCAGCTGGCGCAGCCCGAAGCTCAGGGGCGCGCTCACCCGCAGGGTGCCGCGGGCCTCGGTCTGCAGGTTGGTGACCGAGCGCTCCGCCTCGTCGAGCTCGGCGATGATCGCCCGCCCCCGCTCCAGGAACGCCTGCCCCACGTCGGTCAGGTTCAGCTTGCGGGTCGTGCGGTTGAGCAGCCGGGCCCCCAGCCGCTCCTCGAGCCGGCTGATGGTCTTGCTGATGTGGCTCTTCGACACGCCCAGCGCCCGGGCGGCCGCCGAGAAGCTGCCCGTGTCCACCACCTGGATGAAGGTCTCCAGCTCGCCCACTCGACTCATCGCGTGCCCTCCCGGCTCCCCCGCCTGCCCTGCCACGGCCGAGCCAGCCCCACACCTCGCCTGCGGGCCCGTGACGGCCTGTAGGGTGCCCCGTCGCGCCCGCGCCGGCAAGCCAAGGCCCCGGCCCTCGCCCGCGACCCGCGTTGACCTCGCGACCCGCCGTCGAACATGCTCCGCCCGCGTGCACCCGTGGGAGGTCTGATGATGCGCCTGTCAGTGTGGCTCTGCTGCCTCAGCCTGTGGGCCACGGTCGCCCACGCCAACGACGCCTGGACCGTGCTGCCCCCCACGGCCCGAGGGGTGGCCGACGACACGGCCCAGAGCTTCCGCGAGCTCCTCGAGGGCGAGCTGGCCACCCGCTCCGGCGCCCGGTTCGTGCCGGGCGCGCCCTGCCGCGACCTCGCCTGCGCCAGCAAGGTGGGCCGCGAGGCCGGCGCCGCCGTCGCGGTGCTCCCCAGGCTGTCGACCCTGGGCGAGAAGATCGTCGTGGTGGTCAGCGTGGTGGACACCGCCAACGGCGCCACGGTGTCGAGCCAGCGCATGAGCGTGGATCGCGTGGAGGATCTGGAGCAGGTGGCCCAGCGCATGGCCGACGCCATCACCAGCGGCCGCAGCACCGACGACACCGCCGCCCTCGGCGCCATCACGGCGCAGGAGCAGGCCCCGGCCCGGCGGCGCAAGGGCCTCAGCGGCCTGTCGCTCCGCCTGGGGGGCGCGGCGCCCTATGGCGATCCCTACAGCGCGGGCTTCGGCGTGCTCATCGACGGGGGCTTCTGGTACGAGGCCAACGACTTCGCCATCGAGCCGCGGGTGGGCTACCGGTTCAGCACCGACGGCGAGGACGAGGGCTGGTCGATGTTCGCCGGCGATCTCGGCGCCTTCTGGCTGCTGAGCCGCGGCGACATCGCGCCCTTCCTGGGCGGCGGCGCGGGCATCCGCTACGCCCGCGAGGACCGCTACCAGCCCGTGTCGGTGGGCAGCGTCGTGCGGCTGACGAGCAACGATCTCGAGGCCGACGCGGCCTGGGGCCCGGGCGTCTTCACCCGGGTGGGCGTCATGTTCTTTCGCACCTACGCGGTGCGCATGGCCTTCGACATCGAGTACGACGTGACCTTCGTCGACCTGCACGACTCGGGGCCCCCGCAGACCTTCAACTTCGGGGTCCGCCTCATCTTCTGAGGCGCCCCGGCGACCGCCCGCGGCACTGTACGCTTGTGCAGTCTCGCCGCATCTGCTACGCACGTCGATCCAGGCGGCCCGAGCCCTCGCGCCGGCGCCCGCCCTGTTCGAGGACCACGGGATGCAAATGGATCTGTTCAGCGGTGGCGACAGCGCAAACGGCGGCCAAATCGAGGATGTTCGCCTGCACGAGGCGACCCGCAGCCGCTACCTCAACTACGCGCTGAGCGTCATCACCAGCCGGGCCCTGCCCGACGTGCGTGACGGCCTCAAGCCCGTGCAGCGGCGCATCCTGTACGCCATGTACAAGGACCTCAAGCTGCGGCCCGACAGCCGCTACCTCAAGAGCGCGCGCGTCGTGGGCGACGTGATGGGCAAGTACCACCCGCACGGCGACCAGTCGATCTACGACGCCATGGTGCGCATGTCGCAGCCCTTCGCGCTGCGCGCCCCGCTGGTGGACGGCCAGGGCAACTTCGGCAGCATCGACGGCGACAGCGCCGCGGCCATGCGCTACACCGAGGCCCGGCTGATGCCCCTGGCGGTGGAGCTCCTCGACGAGATCCGCCAGGACACGGTGGACTTCCGGCCCACCTACGACGGCCAGCTCGACGAGCCCATCACCCTGCCCGCCCAGTTCCCGAACCTGCTGGTGAACGGCGCCACGGGCATCGCGGTGGGCATGGCCACCAACATCCCGCCCCACAACCTGCGCGAGGTCATCAGCGCGCTGGTCGAGCTCATCGACCACCCGGGGGCCGATCTCGACGCCGTGCTCCAGCACATCCAGGGGCCCGACTTCCCCACCGGCGGCGAGATCATCAGCAGCGCCGACGAGATCCGCGCCGCCTACGAGACCGGCCAGGGCCCCATCAAGACCCGCGGCACCTACGTCACCGAGACGGTCAACCGCAAGCACCACATCATCCTCACGAGCGTGCCCTACGGCCTGAACAAGGCCAGCCTCGTCGAGAAGATCGCGGGGCTCATCGAGACCAAGAAGGTGCCGCAGATCGTCGACGTGCGCGACGAGAGCACCGACGACATCCGGGTGGTGCTGGAGCTGCGCCGGGGCGCCAGCGCCGAGGCCGCCATGGCCTACCTCTACAAGCACACGCCGCTGCAGCAGAACTTCAACGTCAACCTCACCTGCCTGGTGCCCACCGACACCGTGGGCGTGAGCGCGCCGGCCCGGCTGGGGCTGGTGGCCCTGCTGCAGCACTTCCTCGACTTCCGCCTGCAGGTGGTCACCCGCCGGCTGCGGCACCGCCTGGCCGAGCTCGAGCGGCGCATCCACATCCTCGAGGGCTTCGAGACCGTCTTCGACGCCCTCGACGAGATCATCGCGCTCATCCGCGCCAGCGAGGGCAAGGCCGACGCCGCCCGCCAGATCATGGCCCGCTTCGGCCTCGACGAGGTGCAGACCGACGCCATCCTGGAGCTGAAGCTCTACCGGCTGGCGCGCCTCGAGATCCTCATCATCCGCGAGGAGCTCGCCGACAAGCGCGGCGAGGCCAGCCGCATCCGCGGCATGCTCGACGACGTGGGCGCGCGCTGGAAGCTGGTGCGCAGCGAGCTGCTCGAGATCGCCGAGAGCTACGGCGAGCCCCGCCGCACCGCGGTGGTGGGCGCCCAGGCCGCCGAGATCGCCGAGTTCGCCCCCGAGGCCTACATCGTGCGCGAGAAGACCTGGGTGATGGTGACCCGCCAGGGCCGCATCAAGCGCCAGAAGGGCTTCAGCGAGCTGTCGGCCATCCGCGTGCCCGACGGCGACGAGGTGGGCTGGGTGATCCGCACCGACACCCGGCAGGTGGTCACCGTCTACACCCAGTTCGGCAGCGCCTACGCCCTGCGGGTGGACGACGTCACCCAGACCACCGGCTACGGCGAGCCCGTGCAGGCCAGCTTCAACTTCAAGGACGGCGAGCGGATCATCGGCGCCACCTGCGGCGATCCGCGGCTCTACGGCGATCCCCCCGAGGCCCTGCTCGAGAGCCTCACCGAGGACGACCCCCGCCCGCCCTTCGCGGTGGTGGTCACCCGCGACGGCAAGTGCACGCGCTTCCCCATCGCGGCCCACAGCGAGCCCAGCACCCGCGGCGGCCGCAAGTTCGTCAGCCTCGCCGACGGCGACGAGGCCCTGTCCATCGAGCTGTCGGTGGGCGACGAGATGCTCTGCCTGGCCACCACCCGCGGCCGGGTCACGGTGTTCTCCGTCGACCAGATCCCACCCAAGAACAACGCCGTGCGCGGCGTGAACGCCATCCGGCTCGAGAAGGGCGACCAGGTGCTCGCCTTCACCCTGACCCGCAGGAAGCGCGACGGCCTGGTCACCCGCACCAACCGCGGCCGCGAGCTCATCGTGCGCGAGACCAGCTACAAGCCGGTCAAGCGCGGCGGCAAGGGCTACCAGGTGCTGCGGCTGGGCCGCATCGTCGAGTTCGACTGGTCACCGAGCGTCGTGCAGCCCGGCGGGCCCGACCTCGACGACGGCGACCTCGACGGCGAGGGGGGCGAGGCATGAGCAGCAGCGACTACGGCGCCTCACAGATCACAATCCTCGAGGGCCTCGAGCCCGTCCGCAAGCGGCCGGGCATGTACATCGGCGGCGTGGGCAAAGAGGGCCTGCACCACCTCATCTGGGAGGTCCTCGACAACGCCGTCGATGAGGCCATCAACGGCTTCGCGACCAACATCCAGGTCACCCTGGAGCGCGACGGCGAGACGGTCACCGTCGAGGACAACGGCCGCGGCATCCCCGTCGAGACCCACCCCAAGGACGCCGCGGGGCGCAGCACCCTCGAGGTGATCTTCACCGAGCTGCACGCCGGCGGGAAGTTCGGCGACGGCGCCTACCGCACCGCCGGCGGCCTGCACGGCGTGGGCGCCAGCGTGGTCAACGCCCTGTCGAGCAAGCTGATCGTGCAGGTGCGCCGCGGCGGCCAGCTCCACGAGCAGCGCTTCCGCCGGGGCAAGCCCCTGGGCAACGTCGAGGTGGTCGGCGAGGCCCGCGGCACGGGCACCAAGGTCACCTTCAAGCCCGACGCCAGCATCTTCCCGCAGACCGGCTTCGACGCCGCGCTCATCGCCCGCCGGCTCGAGGTCAAGACCTACCTCAACGGCGGCCTGCGCATCGTGTGGCGCAACGAGACGGCCACCAACCGCGACGAGCGGATCACCGAGTTCAAGCACGAGGGCGGCATCGTCGAGTACCTCGACGACCTGATCAAAGCCCGCAAGCGCCGCAAGCTGCTCGACGAGCACTTCATCTTCGAGAA
>JAUHVS010000866.1 GCA_030424955.1 bacterium
CCACCAGGCCATGGATTTAGCCAGCAGGTCTGTGACATCGGCACTTAAACCCAATGCTTTACCTACATCGCGGATCGCACTGCGTGGACGGTAACAGACCAGCGTGGCGGCCAGCGCTGCACGGTCTCGACCGTAGCGTTTGTAGATGTACTGAATCACTTCTTCGCGCCGCTCGTGTTCAAAATCAACGTCTATATCCGGCGGTTCGTTACGTTCTTTGGAAACAAAACGTTCAAACAATAAGTGCATGCGGTCCGGGTCCACTTCAGTCACATGCAGGCAATAACACACCGCCGAGTTGGCCGCCGAGCCCCGGCCCTGCACCAATATCTCGATCTGGCGGGCGTGCTCGACGATCTCCCACATGATCAGGAAGTACCCCGCGAGGCCCTTCTGCCCGATGAGGGCGAGCTCCCGGGCGAGCTGCGCGCGGTGCACCGCGGTGAGCCCCGCCCCCCAGCGCTGCTCAGCGCCCATGTGGGTGAGGTGGCTCAGGTAGTCCATGGGGTGCTTGAAGCCCGGCGGCAGCTCGACGCCGGGCAGCTGGGGCACCAGCTGCTTGAGGCGCACCTCGCACTGCGCCGCGAGCGCGACCGAGGCGTGCACCCCGCGCAGATCGTGGCGCCACCGCCACGCCATGGCGGCCGGCCCCTTCAGGTGCCACTCCGCGTTAGGCCGCAGGCGGCGCCCCGCCGTGTCCACGGTGGTGTGGGTGCGCAGGCAGGTCAGCACGTCGTGGACCACCCGCTGCTCGGGCTGCGCGTAGTGCACGTTGTTGGTGACGACCCACGGGCTGTCGAGCTCCCCCGCGAGCTGGATCAGGGCCCCCGCGAGCTGCGCCTCTTCGGGCAGGCCGTGGTCCTGCACCTCGAGGGCGAAGTGCGCGGGACCGAAGCAGTCTCGCAGCCAGCCTGCGGCCCGGCGCGCACCCAGGTGGTCGCCCTGAGCGAGGCGCCGAGGGACCTCGCCACGGGCGCAGCCGCTGAGGCACAGCAGCCCGGTGGCGTGGGCCGCGAGCACGTCCCTGTGCACCGTGGGGGTGCCCCGCGGCAGCTGCTGGCGCGCGTGGGTCACGAGGCGGGCCAGGTTGCGGTAGCCCTCAAGGGTGCGCGCCAGCAGGGTCAGGTGGCTGCTGGGGCCCCCGGCGATGCCCACGACCGTCAGCTCCAGACCGGGGATGGCCGGAAAGTCGCCCAGCTCGCGGGCCTGCTGCGCGAAGCGCACCATCCCGCCCATGTCGTCATGATCGGTGAGCGCCAGCGCCGACAGGCCCAGCTCGACGGCGCGGGCCACCAGCGCCTCGGGCAGGCTGGCGCCGTCCAGCAGGCTGTAGGCGCTGTGGCAGTGCAGCTCGGCGTAGGCGGGGGGCGCCCCCATCAGTCCCACCAGCCCTGCAGCCACCAGCAGCCGTCGGCGTCTCGGCTCGCCCACAGCACCCCGCCGGTGATCCCGTCCGGGGCGCCCAGGAGCACCAGCCGCCAGTCCTCGCGGGTGAACCGGGCGTCGGGGCTCCACCAGCCCCCCGAGAGCCGCTCGGGGCCATGGGCCCGCACCGCCCGCCAGCCCCCCACCTCCAGCCGCACCCGGACGGGCTGGCCGGCGGCGTCGAAGCGCGCCTGAAGCGGGCGGGGCGGCGTGAGCCGACGGCGCACGGGGCCGGGCGGTGGGGTGGGCGCCGTGACCTCAGGGACCTGTAGATCCAGCGGGACCTGGCTGATGGGGGCCCAGCTCCCCGCTGCGTCGGGCCGCGGATCATCGACGGCCTCGGGCTGGTACACCACCGCGTGGCCAAAGCGCCCGTGGAGCCGGTTCAGCGCCCCCTCCAGGGCGTGGGCGTCCCACCGGCTTGTACCCAGGTGGGCCTGCTCGGCGACCGCGGGTTGCGCGTCGCGGACCGTGATCGTGATCTCCACGACGGGGGCGTCCACGATGATCCGCTCGAGGCGGTCGCGGCAGAGCTCGAACAGCGCCCGCGGGTGATGCAGCGGCCGGGTGGGCTCGAGGATCTCGACCTGCTCGCTGTGATCGTCGAGGCGCAGCGCGAGCGCCAGCCGGGTCGCGGACAGCCCCCGCTCGATGAGCCGGCTGGCCAGCCGGTCCAGCAGGCCCCGCAGAGCGAAGA
>JAUHVS010000090.1 GCA_030424955.1 bacterium
AGGGCGACCCTCTCTCGACAGCCCGGCCGCCGTCTTCCCGACCGCCGTCATCCAGACCACGTGATCTGCCGTCCGCCCGGGGCCCCTGGGCCCACCTGCGCTACAGCTGGCTCGCCGTGCGACGGCGTCGCCGCCTCGGGCAGGCCCTGGCCTTGGTGGACGAGCGGCTCCGGGTCGCCGTCACCCGCCGCGATGAGGCCCTCGCACAGCTCGGCCAGGCCAGCCTGGGCGAGATCCGCGGCGGCGAGCGCGTCCGCGGCTTCGCCGACACCCTGACCCAGCTGGACGCCAACCTCGCCGCGGCCGAGGCCGCCCGGGACGCCGCCGCGAGCGAACGCCGCGCCGCCGACGCGGAGCGACGGGACGCGAGCGCCCGCTACGAGATGCGGTTGGACGCCCTGCGGGCTGCCCAGGCGCCCGTCTCGAGCGACCTGGACCGCGCCCGCAAGCACCTCAGCCGCCAGCAGGACCGCGCCGCGGAGCTTGAGAAGGCGCTGCTGGCGCTGTCTGCGCCCGCCCCGTCGCCCACGCCGATCCCCGAGCCCCCGACCGCCGACGGCGGCCCCATCCCCGCGGCTGAAGCTCCCCCCAGTGACCCCCCGAGCCAGGGGGAGGCCGATCGCCACGCGGAGGCGGAGCGCGCGCTCGCGGCCCTTCAGCCCACCCTGGCGAGCGCCACCGCCGCCTGCCTGGCGCTGGAGGCCGAGCGCGACCGCCTGGACGCCGAGCGCACCCAGCTCAAAGCTGAGCGGGACGAGGCCCTCGCCTCCATCGACGCCGCCCTGGTGGACCTGCGCGCCGAAGAGGCGCGCGCCCAGCAGCGGCTGGCCCGCCTGCAGGCCCGCCGGCGCGCCGTGCTCATGGACTTGGGTCACGAGGTGCTCTCGGTGTTCCCCGACGATCCGGGCGCCGCGCATCAGGAGGCCCGCGAGGCCCTGGAGCACATCAAGCGCCTGCAGGGTGAGCGCAGCGGCCTCGACCGCGACCGCGCCGACATTGACCTCGCCCCGGTCTATCGCACCGTCATCGTGGGGCTCGGCGCCGTCATCGCTGGCCTGCTGCTCTGGGCGCTGTTCTAGGATCCGCGCCGCTCCCCCGGCGCGCGCCTCGCGCGCCCGGCGGGTGAAAGTTCGACGCCACCCAGGCGCCCGCTTACGCTGCACCCACCATGCGACATGACCGCGTTCAACAGCTGCTTCAGACAGCCGAGGGGCACACCCGCGGCCGCCGATACCGCCGCGCCGTCGTCGCCTATCGGCGCGTGCTGGCCCTCGCCCCCGCGGGGGACTACCGCCACGAGCTGGCGCAGGTCCGCCTGGCGGATCTGCACCTCGCCCTGGCGCAACCACGGCCCGCCATCGCGCACCTCCAGCGGGCCCGAGGGCTGTGCGACGAGCCCGAGCCCGAGTACGCCCTTATGCTCAGCCAGGCGTGCCACCAGGCGGGCCGCATGGATGAGGCGTCTCTCGCCCTGCACGAGGTGGTGGACTCGCCCACCCACGGCGGGCAGGCCCTGCGGGCCTTGGCCGGCGTGATGGCCGACGCAGGCGATCGCGCGGGGGCCCGCCGGCTGGCGGCCCACGCCACGCGGTGGGGGGATGATCCCGCCGCCGATGCGGCGCTGGCGCGGGATCTCGCCGACGCCTGAGGCGCTCCCGCCTCAGCCCACCCGGGGCCGCGCGTCGCCGGGCGCCCCCATCGCGATCACCCACGTCCCCTCAGCCCCACGGCACGCGTCGTGGGCCGCCTTCAGCGAGGCGTCTCCCCCGTGGGCCCCGTTCTCGGGATACACGCTGATGCCCACCCGCGCGCTGATCTGCAGCCGGGTCTCGCCGAAGGGGAAGCTCTCGGCGCCGAAGCCCTCCAACACCCGGCGCGCCTGCGCCAGGGCCCCGTCCTGGCCGGTGTCGGGCATGATCAGCACGACGCTGTGGGGGCCCAGCCGCCCAGCAGCGTCCGCCGCACGGCAGCCCCGGGTCACCTCGTCCAGCAGCCGGGCGAGGGCCTGCTCCACCAGCGCCGGGCCATACCGCCGGCTCAGGGCCTCTGGCCGGTCGAGCTGGTAGGTCGCCACGCCGTACCGCCGGTGGTACCGCTGCGCGGCGGCGTGGGTCTGGCGCAGCTCACGCGTCAGCTGCGCGGCGCCATAGACGTGCTGCCCCTGGTCGACGGCCCCATACGGGCGCCGCTGCCGATCGATGGCGGGGGCGAGCAGCGCGAGCGACCGCTCCAAGTTGCGCGCCCGCGCCGACCGCCGGCCACCGTCAAACAGGCCATGCACCAGGCCCACCAGGCGGCCGTCAAAGCGCACGGGGGCGGCGAACCCGCTGACCAGCCCCTCTGCCCGGGCCGCGCCGGCCAGCGACAGCGTGCGCGGATCGCTGAGCAGATCCGCCACGGACACGGGCTGGTGCAGCGCGATGGCGTCGCGCAGATCGCCCGTCAGGTTCGCGATCGGTCGCCAGGCCCCCTGGGGGAACCGGCGCAGGTAGTCCTCGGGCAGCTCGTGTTCGGCCAACACCCGCGCCTGCTGCCCGTCTGCGTCCACGGCCCACACCGCGATGGCCCGCGCGCCGCCCAAGAACGCCAGCGCGGCCGCGATCTCGGACGCCCCCTCATCGAAGGGGCGCGGTCGCCCCAGCCGCGTCACGAGGCCCCACAGCCCTTCAAGGATCGGATGATCCATGTCGTCGTCCCTCACTTCGATGACGCAGCGCGTCGCCCGCCGGCCCATGGTATGCCCGAGCCCGGGCGTCGTCGAGCGGGCGGTCCCCTGCGACACAGTTGACACCGCTCAATCATGCACTAAGGTAGCGCGTCGCTCGCGGCCCCTTTGGTCGTGTTTTGACTCAAAGCGGGGGTTTCGGCCAGCATGGCCGCCGTTCACGTCGGGCACGGAACCAATGGGTTCCACGAGGTCCCGACCATCTGGGGAGGAGATTCCGTATGAACATGCTCGAGAAGATTCTGGCTTGTGGCCTTGCGCTGACCGTCGGCTTCGGTGTTGTCGGCTGCGACGACGAAGAGGGCGAGTGCAACGAGGCTGGCGTCTGCACTGACGGCGGCGCCGGCGGTGCCGGCGGTGCCGGTGGTGAGGGTGGCTTCGGTGGCGAGGGTGGTGCCGGCGGCGGCGCCGAGCTCAGCTTCACCCACGTCATCCTGACCGACACCTCGGCCGACGAGAACGGCGCGGGCACGCCCGGCGTCGACATCTGCTCGGTCGTCTCGTCCTGCGGCACCCCCGTCGAGGCTCAGCTGATCCTCGGTGGCGGCACCCTGTGTGAGGAGGTCGGCGACGACTGCTCGGCCGATCGCACCGACCCCACCGCCGCGCTCAGCGTCGAGATGGAGTGCGAGCCCGTCAGCGCCCCGAGCCACTACGTCTCGACCGGCATGGGCGGCCAGCTCATCGTCATCTTCGGCGAGACCCAGGCCGGGTGTGACCTGACCATCAACGAGCTCGCCGGCAACGACGACGAGTCCGCCAGCGTCATGGTCTGCACCGGCGTCGAGCAGGACGACGACTGCCTGACCACCGCCGACGGCAGCACCGACCTCATCACCGGCGCCTCCGGCGAGTTCTCGGTCAGCGTGCCGGAGTACGTCGCCGAGTAATTCGGTCGCGGCTCACGCCCCCCGCGAGGGGGCTGAGGAAGGGCGCGCTCCCCTTGGGGATCGCGCCCTTTTTCTTTTTTGGGCTGACGCGGCGCGCCCCCATCGGCGCCTTTGTGGTCCGCGGGCCACGCGTCGATTGACGCCACCGTGCCCATCGGGTTTGATCCTCGCCTGCCCATGAGCGATCCCCGCCCACCTGCCCCGCCTCGACCTGCCGCCGGCCCCACGGGGGATCTGGTCAAGCTGTTCGAGGGCCCGACCGAGGCCGCCCTTGACGACGCCCAGCGTCATCAGGTCGAGCAGGCACGTGAGGCGTTCCGCGAGCTCGAGAAGCTGCTCAAGAACACCAGCCTCTACGGGCCGACCCACGAGAGCACCGGGCGCTTCCGCGAGCGGTTCTACGACACCCTCAAGCGCTGCCTGGCGGAGGGCCCCATCGAGCTGCGGGTGGGGCCCTACACCTTCTCGCTCCACGAGCAGGTGGTGTACGAGAACCCCACGCCCGACAAGAACTTCGTCTACAAGTTCTACGTGGACGGGCTGCGCCGCATCGTCATCGACCAGGGCTTGCGGCCGGCCGAGCTGGACGACTTCGTAGACGTGCTGCTCCTCGACTGGGACGACCCCAGCCTCTTCGAAGACGACGCGGTGACCGTCCTGTGGTCGAAGGACTTCGATCACCTGAGCTACTCGGTGGTCGAGACCTTCGACACCGACACGCAGGAGCACGAGGAGTTCCACTTCACCATCGCGGGCGTGGTCAGCGCGGTGCGCCAGGCCGGCGAGACGGCCGTGGCCTCCAGCCAGAGCCGCGCCGCGCGCAAGGGGCGCCCGCCCGCCTCTCCCGAGGCGTCCCTCACCGACGGCAACATCGAGCGCATCGAGGCCACCGACTTCGCCATGGACGAGGCGGAGTTCCGCACCCTGCGCGGCCTGCTGGGCGCCAACGCCCGCGAGACCCTCGAGAAGTTCATCGAGATCGCCTTCCGCGTGCGCCTCGACGAGGCCGATCCGGCCCACGTGGCCCGCATCGACACCTTGTTCGATCGCATCGCCCAGCTGCTGCTCAAGCGCGGCCGCCTCGGCGATCTCGAGCGCCTCCTGCGCAAGGTGCTGACGCTGCGCGGGCCCGATTTCACCGAGCGCCCGCAGAACATCGACGCCATCGGCCACATCTTCCACCGCTGGACGGCCGAGCCCTTCATCCACCAGCTGCTGCAGACCGCCGACACTCCGGATCTGGCCTACCTGCCCTCGCTGCAGGCCATCTGTGCCCTGCTCGTGCCGGCGGCGGCGGTGACCTTGGCGCGCGAGATCGCCCACCTGCAGACGCCGCTGGTCCGCCAGACCCTCTTCGCGCAGCTCCCCAGCCTCATCTCGGGCCGTGAGGGCCACGTCGCCCACCTGCTGGCCGAGGCCGAGGCGAATTACGCCCACGTCCTGCTCAAGGCCATCGGGCAGGCGGGCAACGACGACGCGCGCGGCCGGGCGGCCGAGTACGCGATGAAGAACCCCGACGACAGCGTGCGCTTCGAGGGGCTCTCCGTGCTGCAGGGCGGCGACGTGCTCACCCACCTGGAGCTGCTCTTCAGCGCCCTCGAGGACGACACCAAGAAGGTGCGCAGCAAGGCCATCCACATCTTGGCGCGCATCCGCAGTCCGCAGGTGCACGAGCGCCTGATGGGGCAGATCCAGGAGAAGGGCTTCGCCCACTACGCCCTCGACGAGAAGCGTCGCTACTACGCCGCCGCCGCGCTGAGCGGAGACGCCGATCAGTGGTTCATCGACCAGCTCGAGTCGTCAAGCGGCTTCCTGTCGCGCAAGCACCAAGATGAGGATCGCCACTGCGCCGCGGTGGCGCTGGCCCTGCGCATGAACCGGCTGGCGATCCCGATCTTCCAAAACGAGCTGCGCCGCCGCATCCGCAACGAGGTCGTGTTCGAGGCCTGCCGCTGGGCCCTGCAGCACGTCGCCCACGACCGCGAGGCCCGCACCCGTCAGCTCTACGACATCTTCTTCCGCGGCGAGCTGACCGGGCTCGAGGCGCCCCATGGTTGATGACATCCTCGGCCTGGGCGGTCAGCTCGGCGGCCTGAGCGATCGCGAAGCGGCGAACGCGGTCAACGAGCTGGGCCAGCAGCTGCTCACAGCGCTGTTCGCGACCCTGCGCACGGCCAGCATGCACAGCCTGAAGAACCAGGCCATGGACCGGCCCTTCGAGCACCTGACGGCCATCAACCACGCCCTGCGCGAGATGCTCGGCGAAGAGACCGTGCTGCGCCTGTCCGACGGCAACTTCTTCGTCAACAAGCGGCTCGTGCGGCTCGACTACGCCACCTTCGAGAACACCCGCTACCTGGCGCGGATCTTCGAGTTCCTCAACATCAACGAGCTCACGTTCCAAGAGGACCTGGAGCGCGACACCCTGGTGGCCTTCATGCAGGCCGCCCTGAGCATCATCCGCGCCGGCCACGGCTACATCGAGGACCACCCCCTCGGCACCATCCGCGTGCGCAAGATGCAGGTGGGCGAGATCGACGAGCTGCGCCGCGATGACAACCCGCGCAACCGCATCCTGGCGACGTACGCGCAGGGCCTGCTGATGCTGCGGCAGTTCGTGCTCGACCTGCAGCACGGGCGCACGCCCCGTCACACCCGGGTCAAGCGGCTCTGCCTCGACCTCATCGACATCCCGTCCCAGCACCACAACATGCTGCTCGCGCTGGTCCACCTCGAGGCCTACAAGGGCACCCTGTTCAGCCACATGATGAACACCGCGGTGCTCGCCATCGTGTTCGGCCACCGGCTGGGGCTGCCGCGGCGGCAGCTGGTGGATCTGGGCCTGGCCGCCTTCCACCACGACCTGGGCTGGGCGCTGCTGGCCAACGAGCCCGCGGATCAGGTGGACGACTTCGGCCTCAAGATGAGCACCATCAACGGGATCCGTGAGGCCGCGCGGGACAACCTCGACGTCCTGCGCACCCAGGTGGCCCAGTCGCTGGTGCGCCTCGGCGGCTTCAACGAGATGGTGATCAACCGCCTCATCGTCGCCTTCGAGTGCCAGGTGCCTGAGGACCAGCCCGCCGACAACCTCTACTACACCGAGATCGGCCCGAGCTTCATGAGCACCGTGGTGCGCATCGCGAGCGCCTACGACGAGCTCACGAGCGCGCAGGGCGAAGGCGCCCCGGCCCTCCTGCCCGATCAGGCCATGCGCCACATCCTCGACAACCAGGGCGGCAGCTACGACAGCTTCCTGGCCACCCTGTTCGCGCACTGCCTGGGGGCCTACCCCGTGGGCACGCTGGTGGAGCTCGACACCACCGAGATCGGCCTGGTGGTCAACCTGCCGACCAACCCGGTGAACTACCACCGCCCCCAGATCAAGGTGGTCATCGACCGCAACGGCCACCCGCTCGTGGACGGCCCGGTGGTCGACCTGGACAGCACCTTCCACGGCGGCGACCGCTACATGCGCACCATCGAGCGCACCCTCGACAGCCGCGCCTACGGCGTGAGCATCACCCGGTTCTTCTTTGGCCTTGAGGACGAGGCCGGCTCGGCGGCGCCGCCAAGCTGAGCGCGTGCTGGACGCCGTCGGCGCCTCGGTTTACGATCCCGGGCCTTGAGCTCGCCTTGAACCCACGCCGTGATCGCAGTGGAGGGTCCGCATGGACAACGCCAGCCTCGCCCAGTCTTTCAACCGGGTTGGAAAGCACCTCACCGCGGGGGGGCACCGGGTGGTGATCCGCCGCGCCCGGGAGCTCACCCGCACGGGCGATGTTGCGGCGGCCTCGAGCTTCCTGGCCGACGCCGCTGACCGGCTCACCGATCCCGAGCTGCGGGAGCTGTCGGACAGCTTCGTGGCGTGGCAGGCCGCCGGCGGCGATCCCGCCGCGCTCTGCGCGCAGGCGGACTGGATCGGCGGCGCCGCGGCCGAGGATCAGCCGTCCCAGGCCATCGCGGCCGCGACGGCCGGCGATCTGAACACGCTGCTCGCCGCGCGCCTCGCCCACGGCGCTGCGCTCGCGCTGGCCGATCCGGCCCTGCCGGAGGAGCCCACGTCCCCCTTCACGGGCAAGCACGCCATCGGCAGCATCTTCGGCGCAGAGCGGCGCGTGGAGAGCAACGCAGCGGTCATCGAGGCCCCCAGCCAGCTGGAGCCGCGCACGCTGGACCTGGGCGATGAGCCCGCCAGCGCAGCGGGCCCGGTGGATCCGATGGCGGCCACCGAGGTCATGGAGGGCGCCAGCGCGGCGCTGCGGGCGATGACCAAGACCCCGGCCCCGCCCGCCAAGGCGCCCGAGCCGGACCCCTTCGAGGCGGTGGCGACCGCGGCCGCCCCCACCCCGCCGGCGAAGGACGTGGCGCTGCCCGCTGCCGACACCGGCGGCTTCGCGCACATGCCCGAGCTGCACGCGCCGCCGTCGATGGTGGCCCCGCCGGCCCCCAAGCCCGCCGCTGCCGGCAACGGCATGGTGATCGCGCTCGGCGCCATCGCCGCCGCGGCCATCGGTGCCGCCGCCTGGTTCTTCTTCAAGTAGGTCAGCGAGCCGCCCGCGCCCCGAGGGGCGCTGGCGCTCAGCCGAGCAGCAGGCGCCGGTATCGACGGCGCACGGGGGTCATCAGCAGCCCCCCCACGCCGGCCAGGCTCACCCCAGCCCCCAGCCACAGCGCCACGGGTGACAGCCAGACGGGCAGCGCCCCACCGGCCACCCACACCCAGTAGGCCGCGTTCAGCCCCAGCGCCGCCAGCCCAGCCCACCAGCCCCAGCGGCGATCGGCGAACAGCGCGATGGCCCCCCCGATCCACAGCACGGCCAGCGGGCCGAACAGCCCCCCGAGGCGCGCGCCGAGCACAAAGGCCGCCACGGCCCCGCAGGCGCAGATCAGCGCGGCCGCAGGCACCTGCCACGGCAGCGGTCCGGCCGGGCCGACCAACCACAGGCCGGTCTGGACCCGCGCCTCGTCGTGGTGGCGCGGCCACGCGTTCACCGGGGCGATGACGGCCGCCAGGGGCGCGACCGGCGCAGCGGCGGGTGGAGCAGCCGGGATGGGGGCAGGCCCGGTGGGCGCCGGCGCGGTGGTCGCGGAGGCCGCGGGCCGCCGGTGCCATGGGACGGGCCGCAGGACCGGCGCCGGCGCGACGGGCGCCACGACCGGCGACGCCACCGGCACCTGGACCGCGGGCGTGTGCCGGGACCGCACCGCCGCCCCCCGGCTGGCCTCGACGCCCTCGGCTCGCCAGATGAACCGCGCCGCGGCGGCGTCCCGTGCGGCGGCCGGATCCGCCGCCGACTCGATGGCCTCGACCTGCGCCAGGTAGCTCTGGAACACCCCGGCCGCCTCAAAGGCCGCGCCGCGGATCAGCGTGTCCACTGCGTGCAGCGCGAACCACGCCTCGGGGCTCGGCAGATCGGCCTGGGCGCTCAGATCGTCGCGCGCCTGTGCCACCAGAGCAGAGAGCAGGGGCCTGGCGGCCTCGGCGCGCAGGTAGGCGACGGCGGCGATGGCGAAGACCCGCGGGGCCCAGTCGGGATCCACGGCGCGCAGGCTGCGGGCCAGGTGCAGCAGCGCCCCGCGCACCACGCCCGCGTGATCCCGCCAGCGCACCAGCCGGTCGAGCTGGGCTTCGGGATCGGCGCTGGCCCTGGCCGCGGCCAGCCACCCTGGGAAGTCACGCCCGGGGTTGCACCGCCGGCCCTGGACGGCCGTGGCGCCATGGTCGGGCAGCCGGTGGTCTGGCGCCGTCGGATCCGCCTGCCCCCACGGGCCTGCGTCGCGCACGGTCACGCTGCGATCGTCGAGGACGTCCATTGGATCGGGCAGCCAGGCGGTGGCGTTCATGGCGTCTCCAAGGCAAGGGCGCAGGGTCACGGGCCGTGCCATCCGCCAAAAGCAAGATGCGCGCCGCGCCCGCCAGACCGCGGCGCGCCCCCGCGGGCCAGCCGCAGCGCCCACCGCGGCCCTGCGGGTGGGGGGTCGCGTCACCAGCCTTGGGGTCGGCGCACCCCAGTCCCCGAGCGCCACCCGCCCTCGCCCGCTCACCCTGGGGCCCCCATCGCACTGCGCTGGTCGACCTCGCATCGTTTGGCTGCTAGCCTGTCGCCCCTTGAGGGAGGCCCCATGCTTCGACTGCTCTTGCTCAGCTTCTCGCTCCTCGCCGCCACGCCGCTCCTGGCCGCACCGGAGGCGGCCCCCGCGTCCGCCGTCGCGGGCGACGAGACCGCCTTGGACAACAAGCAGACCCGGCGCGTCCGGCGGCTCTCCGACGAGCTTCACAGCCCGTTCTGCCCCGGCAAGACCCTGATGACCTGCACCAGCTACCAGGCCTTCGAGCTCCGCAAGGAGATGCTGCGCATGGTGCAAGAGGGCAAGTCCGACGGCGAGATCGTCGAGCTGCTCAAGACCCGCTACGGCGCCCAGGTCGCCAACCCGCCGCAGCCCTGGTACACGGCCCTCGTGCCCTTCTTGCCGTACATCTTCCTGGCGGCCGTGATCTTCTACGTGTTCCGCCGCTGGCGCCGCGCAGGCACCGAGACGGCGGCCGAGGCGCCGGCCCCGATGGCGGCGGCCGACGCCGAGCGCATCGCCAGCTTGCAGGCGATGGCCGCGCGCGACGATTGACTCCGGCGGGTATGGCCCGCCCCACCCCTGCTGAGGAGCTCTGAGATGATGCGTCCCCTGTTTGCCGTGTGCATGCTGTCGACCGCCCTGGCACTGACGGCCTGCGGCAAGTCCGGAGAGCCGGCCCCCGCCGAGGGCACGCCCGCGGCCAACGCGACCAAGGGCCCGGCGCCGGCGCCGGTCCAGCGGGCCAAGCTGGTCAACGGGGCCGGTCAGCCCACCAGCCAGCCCACCAGCCAGCCCACGGGCAAGATGCCCCCCGGGCACCCGCCCATGGGCAACGCGGCGCCCGCCAGTGGCATGCCCGCCGGCCACCCGCCGATGGGCAACACCCCCGCCCCCGGCGCTGCGCCCGCGGCCGGCGCCGGTGGCGCGGTCGCGGGCACCATCACCCTGGCCAGCGGCCTCGAGAACAACATCAAGCCCGGCTCGGTGCTGTTCGTGATCGTCCGCCGCGACGCGGGCGACGGCAACCGCGGCATGCTGGTGGCCGCCACCAAGCACCAGGTCACGGCGAAGTCCTTCCCCTTCAACTTCCTGGTGACCAGCGCCAACGTGATGATGCAGGGCACGCAGCTCACGGGCGCCGTGCGCCTCGAGGCCCGCATCGATCAGGACGGCGACGCCATCAGCAAGCAGCCGGGCGACATCGTGGGCGAGCTGAAGTCGGTGGTGCAGGTGGGCGTCAAGGACGCCACCTTCGCCCTCGACAAGACCCTCTGAGGAGGCCTCCAAGGCCCCCCGCCCGACCCCCACCCGGCGGCCGACCCAGGGGCCCCGCTACTTGGCGGTCGCGTCCCCCAGCCACGCCTTGAACTCATCGGTCCCGGCGAAGCGCTGCACCCACGGCACCGCGACCGCCGTGACGTTCTCGATCATCCCCGCCAGCGCCGCCTCGTCGACGAACAGCGCGCGCAGCGGCTGATCGCCCTCCACCGCCAGGAACGCCTCGACCTCGTCCAGCACGACCTGGCGCAGGTCATCACGGGCCAGCAGGTGCGCCACCTGCCCCGGCAGCGTGTCGAGGATGTCGTCGAGATCCACCGTGTCGGCCGCCTTCGCCACCGACTTCACGGGCAGCGCCAGGGCCCCGTCGAAGAGCGCGACGGCGCTGCGGCCCATCTGCCGCTGCATCTCGGGCGAGCTCAAGATGGCCACGGTGCGTTCGAGGATGAGGTCCATCGAGCCGTGCACGAAGCCCGCCGCGCCCTTCTTGAGCTGGGCCTCGATCTGCTCGGCGATGCCCCCCATCAGCCCGCCGCCGGCCTTGCGCGCGAAGCCAAAGGCGCTGCGCCCCAGCGAGCCCGCGAGGCCCCCCCCGCTGCCGCCTGGCTTGAAGGTGTTGACGAAGCGGTCGAGGGTCTCCTCGATGACCGAGCGCAGCATGTGCTGCACCGCCTCCTGCTGCACGATCTGCCGCAAGAACTTGGGGTCGAGCTGCACCGGCCGCGAGGCGAGGGCCCGGGCCTCCGCGCGGGCCTCGGCGCACAGGAAGTCACCGACCCGCCCGGCATGGGCATGCCACCGGGCTCTGTCTCGGGCCAGCCCATCGGCCAGGTGCGTGGTCACCCAGCGCTCGACCTGGGCGGGGGCGAGGGCGTGGTCGATGGCCGACAGCGCGCGGGCCGGATCCACATAGGTGCGCACGGGCTGGTCCAGCCCGAACTGCACCGCCAACGCCACCAGCGCCTCTGCAGTCTCGGGGGTCGCCAGCCGCTCCAAGAGTCGGCCCACGCCGGCCGGTAGACGGGTCGCCATTTCGCGTCTCCTGATGGAAAAATTGCTCGGATCACAGTATTCCACGGTGGCGTTTACCCGCAGGACTTTCGTGGCTCATGCGATCCAACGCGTGTGGCGTGGCTGCGGGTTGGGTCAATGAGGGGACAATGATGACGTATCCGAGTTGGTCGGCCGCGACCCTGCTTGCGTGCCTCCTGGCTGCACACGGCGCCTGGGCGGCACCCGATCCCACCGGCGCGGCCCAGCCGGCCGCCGACGTGGGCAAGGCGCCCGCCGTCGCCGTGTTGGGCGCGCCCGGCGACGCCGATCTGGACGGGGACGGCCTGACCACCGATCAGGAGCTGCTGCTCGGCACCGATCCCGACAACCCAGACTCCGATGAGGACGGCCTGTCGGATGGCCTCGAGGTCGGGGCCAACGGCGTGTACGACGTCGGCATCGATCCCGATCCCCTCGACGCCGACACCGACGATGACGGGCTGTCGGACTTCGATGAGCTGGGCGCCGATGGGCTCTTCGAGCCGGGCGACACCGATCCCAACGACCCCGACACCGACGGCGACAACCTGTCGGACGGCCTGGAGCGCGGCGTCGTCTATCCCGTGCCCGATCCCGACGGCGATGGCCCCGCCCGCGGCACCGACGGGCCGAACTTCGTGGCCGACGCCAACCCGGCCACCATCACCGATCCCACCCTGATCGACTCCGACGGCGGCGGCGTCAGCGACGGCGCCGAGGATCGCAACCGCAACGGCGCCATCGAGGCCGGCGAGAGCGATCCCAACGATCCCACCGACGACGACAGCGACGGCGACGGCCTCACGGATCAGGAGGAGATCGCCGCCGGCCTGGATCCCAGCAACCCCGACACCGACGGGGACGGCCTGCGCGACGGCGACGAGGTGCGCTTCTTCCGCACCAACCCCCTCGACGTCGACACCGACGATGACGGCCTGGCGGACGGCGACGAGACGGCGGGGCTGACCTTCGCCACCCGCGCCGACACCGACGAGGACGGCCTGCCCGACGGCCTGGAGCTCGGGCTGGTGGATCCCATCGCGGATCCCGACGGCGACGGCCCCCTGCTGGGGACCGATCTCGCCGTGTTCCGGCCCGACGCCGATCCCGCGACGCGGACGGATCCGACCCAGGCTGACACGGACGGTGGCGGCGTGCCCGACGGCGCCGAGGATCTCAACGGGGACGGCGCGCTGGATGACGGCGAGGGCGATCCCACCGATCCCACCGACGATGACGACCGCCTCGACGCGCTGCTGCGGGCTGCGGCCGCCGCGCGCGAGCCGTCCGATCCTCCCGAGCCGCGCCCCGAAGACACGGTCGATGACGGCCTGATCCTCGACCGGGCGGCCCGTCAGCGCCTTGGCGATCTCGCCGTTGACCGAGTCCACCGCACCGCGCACGTCCAGGCCGCCGAACGCGGCACCGCCGTCGCGCCGGTCCA
>JAUHVS010000867.1 GCA_030424955.1 bacterium
GAGCGTCAGCGCCTTGTGGTAGTGCGTCGACAGCCCGCCGATGTCGTGCACCTGGATCCAGTCCCCGAACCGCCGCAGGGCCTCCCCGATCACCCCCACGAACAGCGCGTTGCTCGCCGCCGACGGGCGCAATAGCCGCGTCGCGCGGTGTGTACGCGCCATCACCTCGACGGTGCTGCCGTTGGGGAAGTAGCGCTGTCGCCTGCCCATCTGCGCGGTCGCCCGATGCTGCCCACTCATGGGTACATCGGACAGCCAGCGCGGCTGTCACGCTAAAGTGCCGAGCTTTCTCGCAAGCACTTGATTCAAAATCGAAACCGACAACAGCAGCTAGCCCAGCAGCGCCCCCAGCATGCGCAGGCCCGGCGCGCTGAAGCTGCCGCCCATCAAGCGGCCCCGCACGCCCCACGGCGCCGCCGCGAACACCTGCCGCATGGTGCGGGTCAGCGCCGGCAGCGGCTGGGTGCCGTCCAGGAACGCCGCCCAGTCGTCGGCCTCAAAGAAGGCCGCGAAGAAGTCCCGCGTCGCCGGCGCGTCGAGGCGGCACAGCACCTCCATGCCGTACGTCAGCAGGGTCCACGCGCGGCGCCGATCTCGGGGCCACGCCGCCGCCCAGCCGGCCCGGGCCGCCGCCGCTGGCCCGCCCCCGTCGGCGCCCAGCGCCTCGGCCACCGCCGCCACCACCTCGGGCGCGGCGCGCAGGCTGTGGGCCAGCGAGTAGCCCGTGGCCGGGTGCACCATGCCCGCCGCCGCCCCCAACCCCAGCACCCGCTGGTCGCCCCGGGGCAGGCCCAGGCCCATGGGGATCAGGCAGCGCTCCGTGGCGGTGATGTCGCGGGCCGTGCACCCGAGCGCCGCCAGGCGGGCCACCAGCCGCGCCTCCAGGGCCTCGAAGGGCATCGCCGGCCGCCCCACCAGCACCGTCTCTTCCACGAACCAGCGGTCGCCGCCGTGGGGCATGGCGTACAGGAAGCTCGGCGCCGCCTCATCGCCCCCGGGCACCGGGCCGAAGTCCATCAGCCGCATCTCGTCGGCCGGCCACGGCGCGTCATCGAGGGTCAGCGCCCAGCCCCAGGCGGCCTGGAACCCCGGCGCCAGGGTGCGCGTGCGCTCGATGAACGGGGTCTGCGCGCCCGTGGCGTCCAGCACCACCCGCGCCCGCCAGATGCCGCCATCGTCATCGGTGGCCGTGGTGCCCGTGTCGTCATGGGCCAGCGCCACCACCCGGGCCCGCTGCGGCGGCGGCGGGCCGGCCAGCAGGTGTTCGCGCAGGGCCGCGCCGTCCACCTGGGCATACGCCCGGGGCAGGGCCAGGCTGCGGTCGGCGTCCAGGTGCACGCGGGTGGTCGCCCAGGTGCGGCGGGCCACGTGCCCCAGGGCCAGCCCATCGAGGGCGTCGCGCCAGCTCCCGTAGGTGTTGGGCCACGGCCGCTCCGGCGCCGGATCCACCACCTGCACCCGCAGGCCCAGCCCGTGCGCCGCGTGCGCCGCCGCGCAGCCCGCGGGGCCAGCGCCCAGAACCAGCAGATCGAGCGGCGGGTGCGGGTGTGCGTGCATGGCGGTGAGGATACCTCGCGCGCGGGCGGGTCGCGCGCGCCGCGTGGGCGTGCTATCGACTCGGACATGAGCGACGCCCCCCGGCCGGCCGTGCTGTGCCTGCACGGCCTCACCAGCACCCCCTACGAGTGGCGCCCCCTGGTGGCCGCCCTCGAGGCCGACGGCCTCACGGTCATGGCCCCGCGGCTGGTGGGCCACGGCACCCGCCCCGAGGAGCTCGCGCACACCCGCTGGGCCGACTGGCTGGGCGCCGCGCGCCGGGCCTTCGACGCCCTGGCCGAGGCCCACGCGCAGATCGTCATCGTGGGCACCAGCATGGGCGCCCTCTGCGCCACGGTGCTCGCCCAGGAGCGCGGCGCCCGGGTGGCCGGCCTGGTGCTGATGGCCCTGCCCCTGGAGCTCACCTTCAAGAGCCAGGTGGTGCTCGATCTCGCCCGCCGCGTGCCGCTGGCGTCGGTGGTGCCCTACATCCTCAAGAAGTCGGGGCCCGACGTGAGCGACGCCGCCGTGGCGGCCGCCATGCCCAGCTACGACCGCATCCCCCTCGCCGCTGCGG
>JAUHVS010000091.1 GCA_030424955.1 bacterium
CTTGGCGGGCGCGCCGTTCAGCGCGACCTGCACCAGCGGCGCCAGGAAGCGGCCCTGCCGAGACTCGGCCGTGAGCGGCTCTGCGAGCGGGTAGGGCCCAGCGGGCTCCCCCTTGTCGTCGCGCTGGCGGTACTGCGTCTCGTCCAGGCCCCACGCCTCAATCTGGCCATCATCGTTGGTCAGGCTGATGTGGAAGCGGCCCTCGGCGTCGAGGGAGGCCAGGATCTTGCGATCGATGACGGGCGCCGCGGGGGTCCCCGCCGCCGGCGCGATCGGCGCCGCAGCGCTGGCCACCGCAGAGGCCGGCGCGCTGGCCGCCCCGGAGGCCGGGGACTGGGCCGGGTTCGGCTGAACCGGCGCGTTCGGGAACAGGAAGCTCCAGCCGATCAGAATCACCGCGCTGAGCGCCACGGCGATCAGCATGCGCTTCTGGTCTTCGGGGTCGCTGCCGCCGAAGAGCCCCCCCTTGTTCATTTGCATCGAGGTTCCACGGGGTCATGGCCGCCGGCGTGCCACGGATGGCAGCGGCTGAGGCGGCGGGCGGTGCGCCACGTGCCGCCCAGGAACCCGTGCACCTGGTACGCCTCGACGGCGTAGCAGGAGCAGCTGGGCTCGAATCGACAGCTGGGCGGGAAGAGCGGCGAGATCAGCCGCTGGTAGAGCCGCACGAGGAGGATGGCGATGTGCTTCATGCCGCCCCTCCGCCTCGCCGGCGGCGCTTGCCCCGCCGGCTGGCGGTCGGGGCCGTCTTCAGCCGCTCGACGGCGTCGAGCAGCTCGGTGGCCACGGTCTCGTAGACCATGGCGGGTCGCCCTGCGCGCGCGACCATGACGAAGTCCACCCCCACGGGCAGGGTGGGCAAGTGACGGCGAAACGCCTCGCGCAGCAGCCGCTTGACGCGGTTGCGCACGACGGCTTTGCCGACCTTGCGACTGACCGTGATACCCAGGCGGGTTGGACGCCCACCGTTCCCGCGACCGTAGGCCACGAAGTGCTCGGTGGTGATCCGACGACCACCCCGCTGAACGGCAAGGTATTCTCGGCGTCGTCGAAGGCGCACCCGCTTGGGGTAGCCCTCGCCGCCGTCGGGGATCACTTCTTGTAGGTCGTGGGCGCCAGCAGCTTGCGGCCCTTCTGGCGGCGGCGCTTCAGCACGGCGCGGCCGTTCTTGGTCGCGTTGCGGGCCCGGAAGCCGTGGGTGCGAAGGCGGGACGTGTTGCTGGGCTGGAAAGTGCGCTTCATGATCAGGTTCCTCCGGCCAGACGACAAGTCCGGCGTCGCCGCGCAACGCCTTGTCACGCGGCCGAAAATTTTGGCGCGGAAGAAAACCACGAGGCCACCCGAATGTCAACGAAGGAACGCCGATTGCGCGCGGCCTGCTGCGCTGCAACGGATCCGGGTGCCCATCCAAAGCAGAACTTGAGCATTCTGAGCCCAAGTTTTTGAACTCAAAGCGAAAGCCAGACCCTCCGGGAAAGAACTTGCCTCCCCTTTAAAACCGCTGCTAGAAGAAGGGTCCGGCTGTATCTGGCGATGCACTCTTTTCTCGTAGCGGCACCTTGAATCGTGTGTGGGACACCCCTGCGTCGATCGTGTGCGCTGCCGTATCCAGGCCCCTTGCAAGGGGTGCTCAGGGGTAGGCGACAATCGGTGAAGGCGCTCTGGGAAACCGTGCTGGATCAACTCCGTGGGCTCATCACGGAGGAGAACTACGCCACCTATTTCGGGCCCCTGCGGTACGCCCACGCGGAGGACGACACGCTCCACCTCGCCGTGGACGATCCGTTCTTCCGCGACTGGATCCGTGAGCACTACCTCGACCTGATCCAGGAGCAGGCCGCGCTCGTCGCGGGTCGGCCCATCGCCGTCCAGCTCGACATCGCCGAGGGCCCCCCCAACCACGCGGCCCCCGCCTCGGTCGCGCCCGCCGCGATCACGGCCGTGGCGCCCCGCGAGGCCGTCAGCGACACCGAGGCCTTCCCGCTCAACCCGCACTACCTGTTCGACCAGTTCGTGGTGGGCCCCAACAACGAGATGGCCCACGCCGCGAGCCGTGCGGTCGCGGAGCGGCCCGCCCGCAGCTTCAACCCGCTGTTCATCTACGGCGGCACTGGCCTGGGCAAGACGCACCTGCTCCACGCCATCGCGCACCGCATCCGCTCGGCGGATCCCAGCAAGCGCATCGTGTACGTGTCGGCCGAGGAGTTCACCAACCAGGTGATCAAGTCCATCTCCCGCCAGAAGATGGACGACTTCCGCCGCCGCTTCCGCGCGCGGTGCGACGTCTTGCTGATGGACGACGTGCACATCCTGTCGGGCAAGGAGCGGACGCAGGAAGAGTTCTTCCACACGTTCAACGCCCTGCACGGCGCGCAGAAGCAGATCGTGCTCACCAGCGACAAGACGCCCCAAGAGATCCAGCACCTCGAGGAGCGCCTGCGGTCGCGGTTCAACTGGGGCCTGATCACCGACATCAAGCCGCCGCAGTTCGAGACCCGCGTGGCCATCGTGCAGCGGCGGGCGGAGCGCGAGCAGATCCACCTCTCGGACGAGGTCGCCTTCTACCTGGCGCGGCTGATCTCGGCCAACGTGCGCGAGCTCGAGGGCGCCCTGACCCGGCTGGTGGCCTACGCCAGCTTCAACCGCGAGCCGGTGACCATCGAGTTCGCGCAGCGGGCGCTCAAGGACATCATCGACAAGCGGGCCCGCGCGGTCAGCATCGAGAGCATCCAGAAGATGGTGGCCGAGCACTTCGACGTGAAGGTCGCCGATCTGCGGGGCAACCGCCGCCAGCGGGTGATCTCGCACCCCCGCAGCATCGCCATGTACCTGTGCCGCAAGCACACGCAGGCGTCGTTTCCGGCCATCGGGCGCGGCTTCAGCAAGGACCACAGCACGGTCATCTCGGCCTGCCGTCGCGTCAGCCAGGGCATCGACGACGATCACGCGCTCCGCGCCGAGATCGAGTCCATCGAGCGCCGCCTGTCTTCCTGATCCCCCGGCGCGCAGGTCCCCGAGCCGCTCGCCACCGCCCACGACACCGCCTTCATCCGCTGCCGGCTCACCAACGTGGGGCGCTTTCGTCGCGCCATGGGCGCGGTGAACCCCCCCAGTGGCGTTGTGGACCCTCAGTGGCGGGCCCCGCCCGTACCCGACAGGCCCCGCTGCACCGGCCAGGTGCGGCCGTGAGGCCGCCTGCACCACCCGTGCTCACGGCATGACGGCCCCACCTCGGCGGCCGCCCGCAGGTCCGCGTGGTCGGCGCCTTCGATCAGCCGCCGCTCCACCTGTCCACAGCGTCGAGGGCGCTGGATCCGCGGGGACGTGGGCACGGGTTGAGCGGCGATCCGCCTGTGGGAAACGTGTGCGTAACCATGCGGAAAACCCTGTGCGCAACGTGGGGGCTCTCTGTGGGCGAAAAGCTTGCCCGCGTTCCCCACACCTTCCCCCCGCCCAACACCCCTGACGGTGTGGACGCGATCTCGTCGACGGGGCGCGGAGTTAGCTGCCTTCTCCACAGATTCACAGGCCCTACGATGACGGTTGTCTTAACTAGATCCCTTCTCACTCAATGCTGGAAAAGAGCATCTGCTTGTGGGATGTTCCGCGCTCGAATCGCTCGGGACAACAGCGGCGATGGCAGCGAGCTTGCGGCTCCTGCGCGCTACGTGTTGAACCGCGGAGGCGCCACCGAGGCGCCGCCCCCGGAGGCTGCGAGGGGAACGTCATGAAGTTTGTCGTCAACCGTGACCTGTTCGCTCGAGCCCTGGCTCGCATCCAGGGCGTGGTGAGCCGCAAGTCCAGCATGCAGGCGCTGTCGAACGTGCTGCTCCAGGCTGGCACCGATGGTCGGCTGCGGGTCGCCGGCACGGATCTCGACGTGACCTTCGACGGGAGCATCGCCGCGCGGGTCTCCGACCCCGGCGAGATCACCGTCGACGGCAAGCGGCTCTTCGACGTCATCCGCAGCCTGCCCGGCGAAGAGGTCGACGTGGAGATCGGCGAGGAGCACAAGGTGCGCCTGCGCTGCAAGAACACCGAGTTTGTGCTGCTGGGTGCCCCCGCCGACGCCTACCCGGAGCTGCCGAGCGCCGAGGGCGTCGATCTGGTGCCCGTCGACGGCATGGCGCTGCGTCAGCTCATCGAGCGCACCATCTTCTCGGTGTCCACCGACGAGTCCCGGCCCAACCTCAACGGCGTGTACTTCCGCTGCCTCGGCGAGGGCCGGCTGCGGATGGTCTCGACGGACGGGCACCGCCTGAGCCAGGGCGAGCGGGACGCCGCCCGGGGCGCCGAGATCCCCGAGCGCGATGGCGTCATCATCCCCCGCAAGGGCGTCGCCGAGCTCAAGCGCTTGCTCGACGAGGTCGGCGCCGAGGTGAGCTTCGGCTTCCTCGACAACAACCTGGTGGTGTCGGCCCCGGATCTGGCCCTGTTCATCCGGCTCATCGACGCGGCCTTCCCCGACTACCGGCAGGTGGTGCCCAAGTCGAGCGGCCGCAAGGCGGTCATCGCCCGTGGGCCCTTCCTCGAGAGCCTCAAGCGCATCAGCATCCTCGCCAGCGAGCGCACCCACGGCGTGCGCATCGAGGTGCACGAGGGCCGCATGGTGCTCTCGAGCGACAACCCCGACCTGGGCAAGGCGCGCGAGGAGCTGAGCATCGAGGGCTATGAGGGCGGCGAGCTGGTCATCGCCTTCAACGCGCGCTACGTGCGCGACATCCTGGGCATCCTCGATGCTGAGAAGGTGGAGCTGGCCCTCAACGAGTCGCTGGCCCCCGGGCTCTTCCGCGAGGCGGAGAACCAGGACTACCTGTTCGTGGTGATGCCCATGCGGCTCTGATTGAGCCGCCCCCCGTGCACCTGACCCACCTGCGCGTCCACGACTTCCGCAACCTCGCGACGGTCGAGCTGACGCCCAACCCCCGCTTCAATGTGCTCGTCGGCGCGAACGGCCAAGGCAAGACCAACGCCTTGGCCTCGATCTACTGGCTCGCCACCTTGCGGACGCTGCGCGCGCGGCGGCTGCGCGAGGTGGTGCGGTGGGGCGAGAAGGCCTCCCGGGTGGACGGCCGCGTCCACCGCGACGGCCTGGAGCATCGGCTCGGCGTCGCGCTGCTCGATGGGCAGCGGGTGAGCTTTCGCGAAGAGAAGCGGGCGCGCACCAGCGACTACTTCGGGGTGCTGGAGGTGGTGGTCTTCACCCCCGACGACGTGGGCCTGGTGCGGGGCACGCCCGAGGCGCGGCGGCACTACCTCGATCGAGCGATCTTCACGGGCCGGCCCGCCCACCTGGCCGACGTGCTGGCCTACCGGCGCGCCCTGGATGGGCGCAACCGCCTGCTCCGGGAGCAGGCGCCCGACAGCCTGCTGGAGGCCTTTGAGCTCGCGCTGGCGGGCGCGGCGGCGCGGCTGGTGGCGGTGCGGCACGACTACGTCGAGCGGCTCGCTGAGCGCTTCGAGCGGGCCTGTGCGGCCATCGCCGGGCCTGAGCTGGGGGCGCGGCTGGGCTATCGCCCGAGCTTGCCGCTGGATGGGGCGGCCCCCGTTGAGTCGATGGCCGCAGCCTGGGCCGCGGATCGGGGGCGGGACCGCGAGCGCGGCTTTACACAGCGCGGGCCCCACGCCGATGATCTGACCTTCAAGCTGGGGGAGCGGGCCGCGCGGTTCTATGCGAGCCAGGGCCAGCAGCGGGCCATGGTGCTCGCCCTCAAGATCGCCGAGATTGAGGCCTTGGAGGCCGTCGCTGGCCACGCGCCGGTGCTGCTGCTCGACGACGTGTCGAGCGAGCTGGATCCGGAGCGGACGGAGCGGCTGTTCGATTTTCTCGAGGGCTTCGCGGGGCAGGTGTTCATCACCACCACCGATCGAGCCTTCTTGCGCATCAAGGGCGAGCAGACGGTCTGGCGCGTGCACGCCGGCGTCGTCGCTCGGCAGGAGTGAACCGATGGAGAAGTTCGTCATCCAAGGGCGCCAGCGGCTGGCCGGTGAGGTCACGCCCGGGGGGAGCAAGAACGAGGTGCTGCCCTGTCTGGCGGCGACCTTGCTCACCGATGAGCCCGTGGTGCTCAAGAACGCCCCCCGCATCCGCGACGCCGTGGTGATGTGCAACGTGCTGGCGGCCCAGGGCGCGACGGTGGAGTGGCTGGATGACACCACCGTGAAGATCTGCGCGAAGGGGCTGACCGGCACCCGGCTCGATCCCGAGCTGTGCAAGTCGGTGCGGGCGTCGATCCTGTTCGCGGGCCCCATGGTGGCCCGGGCGGGCCACGTGGTGCTGCCCCCGCCCGGCGGCGACGTCATCGGCCGGCGGCGGCTCGACACCCACTTCCACGCCCTCGAGTCCCTCGGCGCGAAGGTGGCCGTGGAGCACGCGGCCTACGACATCCGCGCCGCGGGGCGGCTCGTGGGCGCCGACTTCTTCATGGACGAGGCGTCGGTCACGGCCACCGAGAACGCCATCATGGCGGCGTCCCTGGCCAAGGGCACGACCATCATCCGCAACGCCGCCACCGAGCCCCACGTGTGCGCGCTGGCGCGCATGCTGGTGGCCATGGGCGCCCACATCGACGGCATCGGGAGCAACATCCTGACCATCGAGGGGGTCGAGCGGCTGGGGGGCTGCACCCACGAGGTCGAGACCGACTACCTGGAGACCGGCAGCTTCATCGGCCTGGCCGCCGTGACCCGCTCGGCGCTGACCATCAACAAGGTCAACCCGCACAACCTGCGCATGATCCGCATGGTGTTCGAGCGGCTGGGCGTGCGCACCGAGCTGGTGGCCCCCGACAAGCTCTTCGTGCCCGGTGATCAGGAGCTGGCGGTCCGGCCCGACTACCACAACCACGTGCCCAAGGTGGACAACGGCATCTGGCCGGCCTTCCCCACCGATCTGATGAGCATCGCCATCACGGTGGCGACCCAGTGCAAGGGCACGGTGCTGTTCTTCGAGAAGATGTTCGAGGGGCGGATGTTCTTCGTCGATCACCTGCAGAGCATGGGCGCGCAGATCATCTTGTGCGATCCGCACCGGGTGGTGGTGGTGGGGCCGCAGGTGCTGCGCGGACAGCGGGTGCAGAGCCCCGACGTGCGCGCTGGGATGGCGGTGCTGATCGCCGGGCTCGCCGCCGAGGGCGAGACGCAGATCTACAACGTGCACCAGATCGACCGCGGCTACGCCGACATCGAGAAGAAGCTGCAGGCGGTGGGGGCGCAGATCGAGCGCCTGCCCGTGAGCGGGCGCGCTCGGTTCTGAGGCGTGGTGGATGGGGGGCGGGCCCCCCGGGGTGGGGACCCTGGCGCGCACCGGGCGGTGCGCGCGGGGCCTACTTGAGGCCGGCGGCCTGGCGCAGGGCGCTGGCCTTGTCGATCTGCTCCCAGCGCACGCCGATGTCCTCGCGGCCGAAGTGGCCGTAGGCCGCGGTGCGGCGGTAGATGGGCTTGAGCAGGTCGAGGTGCTCGATGATGCCCGCCGGCTTGAGCGGGAAGTGCTCGCGCACCAGCTCCGCGATGCGATCCTCGTCGATCTTGGCGGTGCCGAAGGTGTCCACCGAGACGCTGACGGGCTCGGCGACGCCGATGGCGTAGGCGAGCTGCACCTCGGCGCGGTCGGCGAGGCCGGCCGCCACCACGTTCTTGGCGACGTAGCGCGCCATGTAGGCCGCGCTGCGGTCCACCTTGCTGGGATCCTTGCCGCTGAAGGCGCCGCCGCCGTGCCGGCCCATGCCGCCGTAGGTGTCGACGATGATCTTGCGGCCCGTCAGGCCACAGTCGCCCATGGGGCCGCCGATGACGAACCGGCCCGTGGGGTTGATGTAGTAGGTGGTCTTGTCGTCGACGAAGCCGGGCGGGAGGATCGGGTCGATGACCTCGCGCTTGATGTCGGCGCGGAGGGCCTCGGTGGTGACCGCGTCGTCGTGCTGGGTCGACACCACCACCGCCGAGATGCGGCTGGGCTTGCCGTCCACGTACTCGACGCTGACCTGGCTCTTCCCGTCGGGGCGCAGGTAGGGGAGCGTGCCGTCGTGGCGCACCTTGGCGAGGCGCGCGGTGAGCTTGTGCGCCAGCGAGATGGGCAGGGGCATGAGCTCGCGGGTCTCGTTGCAGGCGTAGCCGAACATCAGGCCCTGATCGCCCGCGCCCTGCTCCTTGAAGTCGCCCTCGCCCTCGTTGACGCCCATGGCGATGTCGGGGGACTGGCGGTCGAGGCTCACGAGCACCGCGCAGGTGTCGGCGTCGAAGCCCATGTCGGAGCTGGTGTAGCCGATCTCACGCACGGTCTGCCGCGCGATGGCGGCGTAGTCCACCACAGCGGTCGTGGTGATCTCGCCGGCCAGGTTGATGTAGCCCGTCTTGATGAGGGTCTCGCAGGCGACGCGGCTCTTGGGATCCTGCGCGAAGAGGGCGTCGACGATCGCGTCAGAGATCTGATCGGCGATCTTGTCGGGGTGGCCCTCGGTGACGGACTCAGACGTAAAGAGGAAGCTGCGAGACATCACCTAACTCCAGGCGCTCGGCGTACAAAGACCGCACATTCTGCGATTGCTGCGAGCCGTGTCAATGGCACAGCACCGCGGCCAGCGCTCCACACAGGGCGCCCGCGAGGAAGGCGAGGGCGAGCGGGGCGCGGCGGGCGGTGACCGCGGCGGGGGGAAACCGGACCTCGCGCAGGGTGTCGGCGTCGGCGTCGTAGAGCAGAACCCCGTCGACGGGGAAGTGCAGCGCGTACTCCAGCAGCTGCCGCCGCGTGGCCCGCCGCTCCGGTTTCACGCCGGCGCCGGTCTTGACCTCCACCAGCAGGGTGCGGCGGCCCCGGCGCACGAGGTAGTCGCCGGTGAGGCGGGCCTCACAGGGCTCGCCATCGATGGTGAAGGGGTAGCGGGCCTCGGGGTGGCGGGTGAGGATCTCGTAGCCGCGGGCCCGCAGCTGGTCGGCCGCCGCCGCCTCGAGGCTGTGGCCGCGCAGCGCGCGCTGCCGCAGATCGGCGGCGGCCCGGCGCTGGCGCTGGCGCAGGACGCCCGCGGTGACCAGGCCCGCCAGGGTGAGCGCAAGCGCGACGATCCATCCGGCGTCCACGGTATGCTACAGAGCCTCCGCGCGGCGCCGGTGTCTGTGGCACACGGCCTGCGCCCGTCTGCTGATCGGCTGAGGATCGCCCACTGTTGCTCCACCTCTCCCGCCGCCCGCTCGGGCCCAACCTCTGCCGCCTGGTGGTCCTGGGTGCGCTGGCCACCGGCTGCGCCTCCCCGGACGCGCCCAAGGAAGGCCTGAAGGCCGCGCTCGCGCGAGCGGAGGCCGCGCGGCAGGTGCCGCCCCCGAGCACGCCCGGCGAGATCACCCAGCCCGCGACCCTGAGGGCCACGCTCCGGCGGCCGGCCCACCAGAGCCTGCCGCTGCTGGGCGCCCTGGACTATAGCCTGTCGCTGTCGGCGCGGATCATCGACGTGGGCGCCGAGGGCGCGGGGACCGCCGTGCACGCCCGCTTTGACGACGTGGTGCGGCTGCGGGTCGCGGCGGGCGGCGACTTCAGCCTGGCGCACGCGGTGGACTGGTCGGTGGTGGGGGACGCGGCGGGGCGCAGCGGGCGGCGCTGCGTGTGGGTCGATGGCGCCTACTTCACCGGGCGCCGGGTGGGGCCCATGACGCGCCTGCCCGTGCAGGCCGATGAGCCGCAGGGCTGCCTGGACAGCGCGCTGGCGCCGCTCGCGACGCTGGTGGATCGGGTGCTGGATGAGCTCTCGCTGAGCGCGGCCGGGACGACGACCGTGGCGGGCCGACCCGCCCGCCAGGTGCAGGGCGTGTGGCGCGAGCGCGCCGTGCGGGTGCCGCCCGCGGTGCCCGAGGCCTGGGGGCCGAAGGACAAGGCCCTGCCGTCGAAGGCGATCTTCGGACCCCGCGGGCCCCTGTTCGTCGAGCGCACGGATCTGCGCGGCGCGACCATGAGCCTGGCCCTCGACGCGGCCACCGGGGTGCCCCTGGCCGGCGAGCTCGAGGCGAGCTTCGCGTTCAGAAAGCTGAGTCAGAACGGTGTGTTGCAGGTCAAGCTGAAGCTGGAGGCGCGCCCGGGGGCCGGGGCGGTCCGCGCGCCCGAGGGGGCGCGGGTCTGGACCCCGCGGCCGCGACCCTTCGAGGTGGAGGCCGCGCTGCTGGCCGGCAAGGCGCTGCGCCCCGAGGCGGAGGTGGCGCTGCCCGCCCCTGGGGAGGCCCCCACGCTGGAGTTGTCGGCCGATGAGGCCGCGCTCGAAGCCGATTGGGGCCTCGCAGGGCTGGCCGCTGATGGCGGCCTGTGGGCCACGGAGGACGCGGCGGTGCTCGACGCGGCGGTGCTCGACGCGGCGGTGCTCGACGCGGCGGTGCCCGACGCTGCGGTGCTGGACGCCGCGGTGCCCGACGCTGCGGTGCTGGACGCGGCGGTGCCCGACGCTGCGGTGCTGGACGCGGCGGTGCCCGACGCCGCGGTGCCCGACGCCGCGGTGCCCGACGTGGCGGTGCCCGACGCCCGCCCCCCGTCCGAGGCCCCGGACGCCGAGGCCGCGCCGCGCCCAACCCAAGATGAAGACGCGCCGGCAGGGGACTGGCGGCGCGAGGAGGATGCCCCATGAACGGGGATCGAGCAGCCCGCTTCGGCGGCGCCCGCCGGGTGGTGGTCAAGATCGGGAGCGCCGTCCTGCGCGACGGCGACAGCTTCGACCGGGTGACCTTCACCTCGCTCGTGAAGGACCTCGTGGGCCTGGTGCGGGACGGGGTCGAGGTCATCTGCGTGTGCAGCGGCGCCGTCGCCCTGGGCCTCGCCCAGCTCGGCGGCCAGCCGCGCCCCGAGAAGCTGTCGGCGCTGCAGGCCGTGGCCGCCATTGGCCAGGGCACCCTGATGCGGCTGTGGAACGGCGAGCTGTCGCACTACGGCATGGTGGCGGGGCAGGTGCTGCTGACCCACGACGATCTGCGCCACCGCGGGCGGTTCCTGGCGGCGCGGCACACCCTGAACGCCCTGCTGGACCTGGGCGCGGTGCCCATCATCAACGAGAACGACACCGTCGCCGTCGAGGAGATCAAGCTCGGCGACAACGACATGCTCTCCAGCCAGATCGTGAGCCTGGTGGGCGCCGATCTGCTGGTGATCCTGTCGGACGTCGATGGCCTCTACGACCGCGATCCCCGCCACCCCGACGCCCGGCTGCACCACCACGTGCCCCGCATCGACGGGTTGGTGCTGGGCAGCGCGGGGGGCAGCCAGAGCGGGCTGGGCAGCGGCGGCATGCAGACCAAGGTGCAGGCGGTGCAGCAGGTCAACCGGCTGGGGGTGCCCGGGGTCATCGCGGGGGGCAAGCGCCCGCGGGTGCTGCGGCGGCTGTACGACGGCGAGCTGCTGGGCAGCTGGTTCGACCCCGAGGGCGACAGCATGGGCAGCCGCAAGCACTGGATCGCCTACGCCCCCAAGGCGCAGGGGCGGCTGGTGGTCGACACCGGCGCCGTGCGCGCCATCTCGGCCGCCGGGCGCAGCCTGCTGCCGGTGGGCCTGCGGGCCGTCACCGGCGACTTCCTGGTGGGGGATGTGGTCGAGATCGCTGACGAGCAGGGCCACGTGTTCGCCCGCGGGCTGGTGAGCCACTCGGCCGAGACCCTGCGCGCCGTGGCCGGCGGGCACCTGGGCGCGGAGCAGCCCGAGGCCGTACACCGCAACGATCTGGTGCTGCTGGCGCCCTGACCGCCCCGCGCCACGCCCCCTCTTTTTTCACTTTTTTTGGGGGGCGCAGGGTGACAGGTGGCGCCGGTGTCCGATGAACCCTCTGTGTGTCTGAACACGGAGGGCCCCATGTCGCGCCTCACCGCCTGCTTTTCTCCTTGGCTGCAAGCCCTGTGGCCGGCCTGCTGCGCCGCCTGCGGCGAGGTCGCGCCCGGCCCCGGCCTGTGCGTGGCCTGTGCGGCCCTCACGCCGCCCCGCTCGGGGCCCCGCTGCCGCCAGTGCGACCAGCCGCTGCCCGTGGAGGCGCCGGCCCACCGCTGCGGCCGCTGCCTGGCCCGCCCGCCCGCCTTCGAGCGGGCCTGGGGGGTGTTCGACTACGCCGGGCCGGTGGGCGATGGGTTGCGGGCGGGCAAGTACGGGCGGCGCCCCGAGATCATCGCGGCGCTGGCCGACCTGGTGGTGGCGGCCCTGCCCGGTGAGCTGCGGGCCGATCCGCCGGGGGCGGTGGTGCCCGTGGCGCTGCACCGGCGCCGGGTGGCGCAGCGCCGGTTCGACGTGCCGCTGGTGCTCGGGGCGCGGATCGCCAAGGGCCTGGACGTGCCCCTTGCGCGCTGGCGGCTCCGCCGGGTGCGCGACACGCCCGAGCAGGCCGGCCTGGACGAGAAGGCGCGGCGCCGCAACCTGCGCGGGGCCTTCGCCGTGCGGGGCGCGCCCCCGCTCGACGTGCTGCTCGTCGACGACGTGCTGACCACCGGCGCGACGGCCCATTCGGCCGCAGACGCGCTGCGCCGGGCGGGGGCTCAGCGGGTGCGGGTGCTCACCGCGGCCCTGGTCGCGCGGGGGGGAGCCCGGTAACTCATTGAAGGAGCGTGGCTTTCGGGCGCGACAGGGATGCTGTAAGGGTCACGCAACGGGACCCGAGGCCCACCGGCTGCGGGGAGGGGGCGGCCCATGACGGATCAGCGAGGCATCGGCCAACGGGCGCGGGGTGGGCACCGCTGGCTGCTCGCGGCCGTGTGCGTGTGGTGGGCGCCGGCGCTCGCGGCCGCCTGTGTCGTCAACGCAGACTGTCCCCTGGGCGAGATCTGTGTGGCAGCGCAGTGCGAGGTGGACGTGGAGGCCGACCGGGATCGCGACGGCGTGCCCGACGGATCGGCCGACACGCCGCGGGACACCTGCCCCGACCTCCCGAACCCCGACCAGGACGATCTCGATCGCGACGGGCGGGGCGACGCCTGCGACGTCGACGATGATGGTGACGGCGTGCAGGACGCGCAGGACGTGTGTCCGCGCACGTACAACCCCGCCCAGAGCGATCGCGACGGCGACGGGGTGGGCGACGCCTGCGAGCCCGACGGGGATCACGACGGGGTGCCCGACGACCTCGACAATTGCCCCAGAGCGGCCAACCCCGCCCAGCAGAACCGGGACGCCGACCGCTGGGGCGACGCCTGCGATCCGGACCAGGATCCGCCGCCCGCTCGGCCGCTGGACCCCGATGGCGACGGCGTCGAGACCGGCGGGGCGGACGGCGACAACTGCCCCGAGGTGTACAACCCGGATCAGCTGGACGGCGACTCGGACGGCCTGGGTGATCTCTGTGACCCGTGTCCGGACCGCCGAAACCTGTACCCGCCCCGCAACCCGATCACGCGCTGGCCGTCGTCGCTGGCGCGGGTGCTGCCGGACACCGACGGGGACGGCGTGCCCGATGGCTGCACGGAC
>JAUHVS010000092.1 GCA_030424955.1 bacterium
GCCACCTCGGGCTCGGCCGCCACGGGCGCCGCCACCTCGGGCTCGGCCGCCTCGGGCTCGGCCGCCACGGGCGCCGCCACCGCGGGCTCGGCCGCCACGGGCTCGGCCGCCTCGGGCTCGGCCGCCACGGGCTCGGCCGCCACGGGCTCGGCCGCCACGGGCTCGGCCGCCACAGGGGTCTGAGCCAACGGGATCGAGGGGATCAGCAGCGCCCCAAGCAGGGCGATGGCGCGGTTCATTGCACACTCCGGGGGTGGACCACGGCCGAGCGGGCGCTCAGGGGTGGGCCATCGGGTCGGGGGAGGATCCAGCCCGTCTGGTCAGGGGCCAGGCGGGTGAGATCCACGGTGGGATCGAGCAGGCGGGCGGGCGGGCGGCCGTTGAGGGACACCCAGGCGTCGGCGTACACCGCGACGTCCCCATGCCCGCGCTGGCGGAAGTCGGCCTCGACGTGGTGGGCCAGCTGCACGATCAGATCGGGCTGGCCCGACATCTCGCTGTGCTGCCGCCAGTCGAGGTAGCGGTTGGGGCTGACCTCGTAGGGCCGCGCCCGGCCGGGCACCTGCACCCGGTAGGTCACGCTGCCCTGCTTCTCGCGCAGCATCACCTTCCAGGCGAAGCGCATGCCGGCCTCGTGCCACAGCACGTCGCCGCCATACACGTGGCTGCGCAGGGGCCACAGGCCCTGGAAGGCGCACCACAGCAGCGCGGCCGCGACCACCGCTCGGGGGGGCGGGGCGAAGCGGGCCGCGCTCGCCACGGCGGCCTGCGCGGCCTCGCGGCCGCGGCGCACGAACCGCCGGGGCCAGCCCGGCGCGAAGAACAGCGGCGTGACCGCGGTCATGATGATCGGGAACAGCCCGATGTCGAAGAACAGGTGGGTGAAGGCGTGGAACACCCAGACCGCGGCGTAGGCGAAGGGCCGCGAGGGCTTCCACAGCAGCCAGCCCACGATGGTCAGGTCGTACAGGCAGCCGGTCCACGCCATCGCGTAGGCCACCCAGGGCGCCCCCAAGAAGGGCCCGATGATCGCGGTGTCGGTGCGCGCGGCCATCCAGATCGACAGCGGCTGGGCGTGCAGCAGCCAGTCGGGCTGCACCTTGGCGAGCCCGGCGTGCACGTAGACCACCGCGATCTGAAACCGCAGCAGCCACAGCATCCACGCGGGCACGGTCAGGCCCTGGCCCGGCCGCCGGCGGGCGTCCAGGCTCCACACCCGGTGGGCCGGCAGCAAGCCCAGCAGCGCGCCGAAGATCAGCACGAAGTAGTAGTGGTTGAGGTAGTTGGTGAGGTCCATCAGGTTCAGCCACGCGAACCCCCCCACGAACAGCGCCGCCGACACCCGGTAGAACAGGCCCAGGGCCATGCCCAGGGCGCCCGCGAGGCTGACCCCCACCAGGGCGTACAGCCCGGTGGGGCCGGGCACGCTCACCCACTCGAAGCCCGGGTACTTGAAGAAGAAGCTGGGCTGGACGAACACCTCGTCCACCCAGCCGGTGAGCAGGTAGCGCACCAGCCCGCCCGCCAGGACCAGCCCGAACGCGATCCGCGCCACCGCGAGGCTCGCGGCGTCCACGGGCGCCGTCGCGCGGGCCATCCAGTGGGCGGGGCGCAGCACGGGCTCAGTCGTTGTCCGCCGCCCCTTCCTGGGGCAGCGTCAGGTTGAGCACCGTGACCACGCGGGTCTTCAGCAGCGTCGACAGGGTCTTGGTGGCGGCGTGCAGCGCCTGCACCGCCTCGGGCTGGGCCACCACCGCCTCGGCCAGGCTGCCCTGCAGGGCGGCCAGCGCGCCGTCGGCGGCGTCCATGGCCGCCCGCAGCTCCACCACCAGATCGGTGGCGCCCTCGTCGGCCAGCAGGTCATCCAGGCCCAGCTGCTCGGGCGCGCCCGGCAGGTGACCCTCGAAGAGCGCGCGGAACCCCACCAGGTTGGCCCGCAGCGCGGCCAGCGACAGGCCGGGGGCGTCGGGGAACTCAACGGCCTCGGGGCACTGGTCGGTGGGGCAGCTCGGATCGATGCCCGCCGGGAAGGCGATCTTCACGTCCTTGAGCTGCCGGTCCAGGTAGAACAGGCCCCAGGCCACCTGGTCCAGGCCGGCCTGCACGCCGTCAAAGCCCTGGGCCTCGCCCAGCTGGCCGGCGAAGTCGCCGCCGGTGGGCGACCAGGCCGACACGAGGGCCTGGGCCGTCTCGTCCACGTGGGCCGCGAGCCGCTGGGCGAAGGCCGCCCGGCGCCCGGCCAGCGTGGCGGCGTCCAGCGCCGCCCAGGTGCCGTCGGCGTTGATGGCCGCCTGCGCCGGGCACGCGTTGCGGTCCGCGGCGCCAAAGACCAGGTGCGCCAGGGCGTCCAGGCCGTAGCCGTTCACCAGGGCCGTGCGCAGGTAGTCGTCGGCGGCGTAGCTCTGGTCCACCAGCGCCTGATCCACCCGGCAGGGGTTGGTGGTGGGCCACGAGTACAGCGCGTCGCGCAGATCAGCGCCGCCCACATACAGCAGGCTGCTGCCCGCCGGGCCCGCCTGCAGCACCTCGGCCTGCTGCCACGCGGTCATGGCCGCCGTAAACGCCGCGCGCGGCGCGTCGGCGCTGTCGGCCTGACCGTCCCAGCCCTGCAGGGCCGAGCGCAGCGCCGCCGCCTCGCGGGCGAACGCCGCGTAGGTGGGCACGAACACGTTCGGCCCCACGCTGCGCAGGAACGCCTGCCGCCGCCCCAGATCCACCGGGCTCGCGGCGTCATCGCAGGCCACGGTCAGCGCCACCGCGCCGGCCAGCGCCGCCACGAGCCAGCGGCCCAGCCCCTGCCCTCGCGGCTGTGCGCTCACCATGCCGCCACGTCCTCCGCCGCGAAGCCGTAGGCCTCACCCAGCAGGGTGCGGGCCTCGGTCAGCGACGCCGCGTAGGCGCTGGCCGCCGCCGGATCGCCCGGCAGCACCGGCCGGTCGCCGATCAAGCTGTGCAGCCGCGCGAAGTCGGCCGCGCTCAGGGGCGAGCGCGGGTTGAACTGCGGCGCGAAGGCGAAGCCCTTCAGCTCCGAGAAGTGCTTGGCATGATTGAGGAAGTTGTAGTCTGCGCTGTCGAAGGCCTGCATGTCGGCGAGCACGGCGTTGATGTAGTGGATCGCCGTCGCCATCAGGGCGCCCTCCCAGGCGGCCACCGCCTGGTCCCGGGCGACCTTGAGCTCGGCCATGGCGTCGGCGTCCAGCGGCCCCTTCGCGGCGTGGATGATGGCCCGCCCGCGCAGAAAGCCCGCCCAGGCCTCGCCCGTCAGGTCGATCCCGCTGACCGCCCCCACGTCGCGCTTCCCGGCGTTCACCGCGTGGCCGAAGTTGATCTCAGCCTGCAGGTCGATGGCGCCGTCGCCGTCGGTGTCGTGGCCGCCAGGGCCCCAGCCCTCGCGCCCCCCCTTGCCGGCGATCTCAGCGTCCGTGTAGTCGCCGTAGTCGCGGGCCGCGCCGAAGTAGCCGAAGGCCTCGTCCCAGTGGTGGGCCAGGGCGGTGTAGGCCACGCCGTCGCCGCCGGGCGCCGTGTTGTCGGCGAGGATGCCCTTCCCCTCCAGATCGTCGTCGAGGTAGTCGTCCGCGCCCTGGGAGAAGCTGATGGCCACCCCCAGGAACTTGGCGATGAGCTGCTGGTAGTCGAGGCCCTCGGGCGACACGTAGACCGCCGCGATGGGCAGCCCGTCGGGACCGACCGGCACGTCGCCGTTCGCCCGCGCGATGGCCTGGGCCTCCAGGGCGCCGATCCAGGTGTAGACGAGGCCCTCGGGCGACAGCTGGCCCGGCGCGCCCCAGCCCACCAGGCTGGTCTGCCAGTCGGTGTACTGGCCCACGGGGTCGTTGCCCGCGAGCTTGCCCAGCAGGTCCTTGCCGCTCGAGATGTCGGCGAAGGTGGCCTGCGCGGGCGCCGGCGTGGTGGCGACGGGGTGGGCGACGTCGCCGCCGATGTCGTCGTCGAAGCGCAGGTAGAAGTCGAGATCGGCCCGCACGTCGCCCTCGGCCGGCACCAGCTCGCCGCTGTCGAGGCGCTCGGTGAGGCCGCCGATGCGGTCGGTCAGGGCCGCCATCAGCGCGTGGCGCATGATCTGGCCGCTGATCTCGACGCTCTCAGTCTCGGGGTCGAAGGGGCTGGGGAAGCTGTAGGTGGCGGGCAGCTCGCCCACCCCGGGCGTGGCGGCAGCGGGGGTCTGATCCGTCTCAGACTCGCAGCCCACCAGCAGGCTGGCGGCGGTCAGGGCGGCAAGGGTCAAGGCAGTCGGTGATCGCATGGGACGCTCCCGGGTGAGTTCGGGGCTCTTTGTAAGGATGTTGATAATCGTTTTCAACTTCATTTCACGAAATCACAAGTCGGCCCCCTCGCCCGCCCGCCTGAGGGGGGGGTCACGGCCACGCCAACCGGCGATGTTGTGGGGGATCCCCGGCCTGCCTCGAGGGCGCCGGCCGGGCCCCGGGTGACCGGGGCGGCGCCGGTCAGCCGCGCAGCAGGCGGGCCTTCTGCTCGTCGAACTCCGCCTCGGTGAGCGCGCCGCTGGCCTTCAGCCGCGCCAGGCGCTCGAGCTGTTCGGCGGCCGCGCTCGACAGGGCCGCCGGCCCCGACGGGGGCGCCTCCGGCGCCGGCAGGCTGAGCATGTACTGGCGCAGGGCGTCCTCGTTGTAGATCCGGTCGAAGATCGGGTCCGACATGCGCATCACGCTGAAGGCGCGCCACAGCGACACCACCACCGGGATGAAGGTCCACGAAAAGACCAGCGACGCCACGCCGCTGATGTAGTGCCCCAGGTACCAGTGCGGCCCGCCGATCCAGCCCAGGAACACCGCCAGCAGCATGACGACCCCCTTCTTGCGGGGCCGCAGGTTCTCGGGGAGCGAGAGCTCGAGGGCGCCAGCCGGCTGGATGCGGAAGTGCGCCTGGGCCGCCCGGAGCGGATCGAACACCGAGCGGATGGCCGGCATGGGCCGCACCGCCTCGGGCCGCACCCCCTCGGCCCGCGCCGGCGCCTCGGGCGACGGGCCTGCCTGCAGATCGGCGCGCAGCTTCACGATGCGGGCCTTCAGCGCCCTCGCGTCGCCGATGCGCCGGGCGACCTCGGGGGCCAGCATGTGGGTCAGCAGGTCCAGCGCCGGCTTGGGCACCTGGACGAACTTGCCCCAGGCCAGGGTCTGGCCGTCCATCATCTCGTCGGGGGGCACCCGCGAGAGGAGCTGCACGGCGAGCACGCCGAGGCCGTAGAGGTCGGTGGCGGGCCGGGCGTCGCCGCGGAACTGCTCGGGCGCCATGTAGCCGAAGGTGCCCGCCACCGTGGAGCCGCCGATGACGCCGTCCTGGATGGCGTCGCGCACCGCCCCGAAGTCCAGCAGCACCAGCTCGCCCGACACCCGGCGCATGACGTTCGCGGGCTTGATGTCGCGGTGGATCACCGGCGGGTGCAGGCCGTGCAGGTACGCCAGCACCTCGCAGAGCTCCTCGATGATCGCCAGCACGTCGTCGAGGGCGTAGCGCCGCGCGTCCATCTCGGCGACCAGCGTGCGGCCGGTCACCAGCTCCTGCACCAGGTACAGGGCGCGGTGGCGCCCGCTGCCCGCGATGAAGTCGTCGATGTAGGCGGGGATGGCCGGGTGCTGGAGCTGCCGCAGGACCCGCGCCTCGCGCTCCACCAGCCGCCGCACGTCGTCGTCGGCGGCCAGCCGGAAGGGCATCTCCTTGATGGCCACGTCGAGGCCGTCGGCCACCCGCTCGGCGGCGAAGGTCAGCCCCATGCCGCCCTGGCCGAGCACCTGCCGCAGCCGGTAGCGCCCGTCCAGCAGCGGATCGCCCCCGCAGGCCCCACAGAAGGCGTCGCCCAGCGGCCCCGACTCCCCGCAGCCCGCGCAGACCTGCTGCTCGCTCATGGCTCCCCCTTCGGCGCGTCGCCGGATCGATCCCGTCGGCTCATGTGGCGGCCGCCCTCAGTCTGTGACCGCAGGCAGCGACATCACCACCGGGGTGCCCGGGGCGACGCGCTCAGGGGTCATCTCGCCCGCCAGGTCCTGGGTCATCAGCCGCTTGACCGTCACCCGGTCGAGGCCCTGCCCCAGCAGGCAGTACAGCTTGGTGAGCGCCGCCTCGGCGGTCATGTCGGCGCCGCTGATGACCCCGATGCGGTCGAGCGCCGTGCCGGTGCCGTAGGTGCTCTGCTCCACCCGCCCGCGGTGGCACTGGCTGATGTTGACCACCACCACGCCGCGCTCGATGGCCTGCGCCAGCACCGCCAGCAGGGCCTGATCGTTGCTGGGGAAGTTGCCCGTGCCGTAGGTGGCCAGCACCACCCCCTCGGTGGGCTCGGCCAGCATGCGCGCCATCAGCTGCGCCGTGATGCCGGGGAAGAGCCGCAGGGCCACCACCTCGGGGCTGCGGATGAGCGGGCGCAGGCGCACCGGCCCGGGGCCGGCCTTGCGCACCAGGTGGCTGTTGACCTTGATGCGCGCCCCCACGTACGCCAGGGGCGCCAGGTTGCCGCTCTCGAAGGCCATGAACTCGTCGTTGCTGACCTTCTGCGCGCGGTTGCCCCGCAGCAGCACGTCGCCGAACAGGATGCTGACCTCGGGCACCTGGGCCATGCCGGCCAGCACCAGCGCCGTCAGCAGGTGGTCGCGGCCGTCGCTGAGCACGTGCTCCAGGCTGAGCTGCGCGCCCGTCAAGATCACCGGCTTGTCGAGGCCCTCGAGCAGGAACGACAGCGCCGACGCGGTGTAGGCCATGGTGTCGGTGCCGTGCAGCACCACGAAGGCGTCGAAGCGCGGGCTGTAGGCCACGATGTTGGTGGCCAGCTGCACCCAGTCGGCGGGCCGGGAGTTGCTGGAGTCCAGCAGGGGCTCCTGGCGGATGACCTCGAAGTCGGGCACGTCCGGGTGGCTCAGCAGCGGCGTGCTCTCCAGGAAGCGCGTGAGCACGGCCGGATCGGGCACCCAGCCCACCGCCGACAGGCTCATGCCGATGGTGCCGCCCAGGTGCAGCACCGCGACCTTTGGCCTGCGTCCCCCTGCCCAGCCTCTCATGCCACCTCCAGCGTCGGGGCCGCATGAAACCCTGCGGGCCCTGCCGCGGCAAGCCTCAACGGCGCCGGGCTGCCCGCGCGAGGGGCAGCAGCCGCCGCACGCTCCACACGACGCACGGCACCAGCGCCGCCCAGGCGGCCAGGCTGGGCCACAGGATCTCGGGGTGGATCACCTGCCCGCCCGACACGCAGCGCAACCACGCCGAGGCGCTCGTGGCGAGGCCCCCGGCCACCAGCACGCCCAGCATCATCAGCGCGCCCGGGGCCGTGCGCGGCCGGCGCACCCGCCAGCCCAGCCAGCCGGCGATCAGCGCGACGCAGCCGGCGTAGATCACGAGCGTCCACAGCACGGCGGGCCCCATCAGGCGACCGCCGCGATGATGAGCAGCATCAGCGCGGTCACCGCCGGCCCGATCAGCAGGAGGGCCGTGCGGCCCAAGCCCACCGAGCGCCAGCGCCCCGTGTGGTCGTTGTCGACCAGGTCGGGCAGGGCGTCTACCGCGACGCCGTGGGCGGGATCGTCCGGGTCGTAGAGCAGCCCCTCGTGGGCGTCATCCTCCACGTCCTCCAGGTCCACCGTGCGGCAGGTGAAGGTCTGCGGCTGGCCGTGGTGGTCGGTGTAGGCGAAGGTGACCTTCCACTGGATCTCGTCGTTGATCCGCACGCCCGTGTCGGTGCGATCCACCAGCGCGCCGTAGGCGGTGCGCCCGTAGCGCAGCAGCCGCACCGTGCGCCCGCCCCGGCGCCAGCCCGACCAGGCGAAGCCGACGCCCACCGCCAGAAACGGCAGCAAGAACAGCAAGATCCACCACGGCATCGCGCTCGCGCTCATGCCCACGATGCGGCACACGGCGGGATCGGCGGCGTCATACTCCACCATCACCGGCTCGCCCGGAGCGAGCCCCACTCCCGCCGCGTAGCTCTTGCACTCGTGGGCCACGCCCGCCACCTGGAACTCGGCGTAGTTCTCGATGACGGTCTCTTCGTTGATCTCGGCGTTGCCCTCGGCCCAGCGCAGCATGACCCCGGGCGCGGCGGCCAGCTCGGCCGCGCTGATGCGCAGCGCCTGGCCGAAGTCCCCGACCCCCACGACGACCGCCAGGAACACCAGGCTGAAGGGCGTGAACACCCAGCCGATGACGCTCAGCCCGCCCAGGCGCAGGCAGAGCGACAGGCGCCAGGGCACGGGCCTCGGCGGCGCGGGCAGGCGATCCAACCACGGATCGGACATGGGGGCCTCCGGGGGCTAGGGGGGGGCGTGCCGCGGAGTTTAGCAGGTGTTGAAATCCACCGGCCTCGCGAACGCCGCGCGACGCCGGGGCTCCAGGGAGGCAGGGTGCGGGGCGGCCGACGGCGCGCCAGAGATCACGGCGGGGCGTCGAACACGGTGTCGACGGGCACCACCCGCAGGCTGCCGTCGGGGGCGACCTCGGCCCGGGCCACGGCCCAGAAGCTGTCCTGGGCGTCCAGCGTGCGCCGCCAGGCGGCCGACAGCGTGCCCTGCACGTAGACCCGCACGGTGACCTCGCTGGGGCGCGTGCGGCCCACGGGATCGACCCACAGCCGGAAGGCGTGCACGCCGATCTCGTAGTGCCCCGCCTCCGCCGAGGGGGCGTCCACGTTGATGTTCTCGGGGCCCTGACCATCGACGTCGTCGATGTCGAGGCTGGGATCGCCCACGGCGCCGCTGGGCGGCCAGTCGGGCGCGCGGTTGCCGTAGAAGCAGTCCCCGTCGCCCCCCCACCGGGCGCCCGCGCGGCGCAGGTGCAGGTCGAGATCGCTGCCGTCGACGTCGGCCTCGTCCGGATCGTCGGGCGTGTGCCACACCAGCTGGACGTGCAGCGCGGCGTCGGGCACCGCGTCCACGATGTACTGGGCGCCGGCCGGGCAGTCGGGCCCGGGGGCCTGCACGCCGCTGGCGTCGGTGACCGTCAGGCCCAGCCGGTAGCGGCCGGCCAGGTCGAGGAACAGCGCGGCCTGGGGCGTGCTCGGATCGTCGGGCAGGCCCCCCCGCTGCGGCCACGCCGGATCGGCCACGGCCTCAACCACCGCGGCGGTGGAGCCCGGCGGCCGGTCGAGCACCGCCCACTGCCAGGTCACGATGGGCGCGCCGCCGGGCCCCGGCTGGGCGCTCGATCCGTCGAGGGCCACCACGTCCAGGGGGAAGGCGCGGCCGGGCCTGCCGTCGACGGTCGGATCAGGGCAGCCCTGGCCCGCGTCGGGCCCCAGCAGCGCCACCCGCACGGGGGCCTCGGCGCCCTCGGCCAGCAGCCACAGGCTGTCGTGGGCGGCGGCCGGGCCGGCGAACCGCACGGTGATCTCACTGCCCCAGCTCGGCGCCTTCCAGGGGCTCGGGGGGGCGTCGACCGCGAAGGACGCGCCGCCCGTGAGGCCCAGGCCCACCACCGTCACGGGGCCGGCCTCGCCGCAGGGCTGCGCGCGCAGGGTGGCCACGTCGCCGACGGCGGCGAAGCGCACCTCGGCGGGGGTCACGGCCACACAGCTGGGGAGCAGCAGGGTCTCGGCGGGATCGGTGGTGGGGGCGCGGGCCTCGCAGCCCAGCGCGCCCAGGCCGACCGCGAGCGCGGTCAGCCCCAGCGCGTGGGCGCGGCGGCGGGGGCTGTCGGGGGGGATGCGCTGGGCCACGGGGTGCCTTTCGTCGTGGCCCTCTCATCGGCCCCGCGGGCGGCGCGCCGCATGGGCCCGGGTCGCGGATCACCCGCGGGGGGCGCCCCGCTGGCTCACAGCCCCGTCTCGATGTTGATGGTGAACACCGTCAGCTCGTAGTCCTCGCGCAGGGGCACCGTGATGCCGGCGCGCAGGATGCCGTGGCCCACCGAGAACGTGAAGGCGTGCAGGAAGCCGCTGCCCAGAAACTGCTGGATGTTCAAGGTGTTGACGAACTCACCCGTGAGGATGATCCAGTCGAAGTCCGCCCCGACGCCCAGGTTGCCGCGGGGTACGATGGTCAGATCGCTCCCGCTGGGCAGCACGAAGTCCACGCCGAAGTCGGCGCGGAAGAACACCGCCCCGCCCCGCACGTAGGGCGAGGCCGACAGGCGCAGCGCGGTCATCTTGGGCACCGCCACGGTCATGTCGCTCAGCCGGCCCCAGGCGTTCTGCACCAGGGCGTGCTTGCCCGTGCCGTCGTCGTCCTGGGCCGTGGGCAGCACCAGGCCCACCCGCAAAATGACGTTGTTGCCGGTGAAGCGGCGGGTCATGTAGCCGCCCAGCTCGATGTTGCTGAGCACGGTCTGGTTGTCGCCCTCGTCGGGGATCCAGTGGGCCAGGTGCAGGTGGCCGTACCAGCCCAGCAGCTTGCCCGCGTACTGCCCGTACACCTCGGTGCGGATGTAGGTGTCGCTGTTGCCGCCGTAGTTGCCGGACTGGTTGAGGATCTTGTCGTACACCGACAGATCGGCGCGCACGCCCCCGAGGGAGGCCCCGCGCATGCGATCCATCGACAAGAACTGGGCGTGGGCGCTGCTGGCGAGCAGCAGGCTGAGGGCGGCGAAGACCAGCCCCGCGAGGTGACGACGCATCGCGCGTGCTCCCGACATGAAACCAGGGGCGCGGCGCGCGCCCACATGGGGCGAGCCTTCCACGAACTGGGGGGCTGGGGCTACCTTTCCGTACACCACCCCCTATCGGGCCGCCGCGGCGAGGCCGGGCCAGCGGGGGTGGCGCGGTGGGAACCGGTCGGGGGCGCGGGCGCGCCTGTCGGCGCCCGGCCAGCGCAGGGCGGGGCTACTGGACGGTCACCACCACGTCGGTGACGCCGCCCCGCGCGCCGAAGCCGTCGACGAACAGGAAGTAGGTGCCCGCCTGCAGGTTCTGCTGCAGGCGCGACGCGACGCCCTGGCCGCCGTCGTCGTTGCAGGCCAGCTCCGTCGCGGCGTCGTCGCAGTCCGAGCGCATGTGGATCAGCGTGTCGTACTCGTTGTTCACGGTCTCGAAGGTCAGCACCGCGGCCCGCTGCAGCGTGATGGCCAGCACCGCCTGGGGGCCGCCACCGCCACACCGCGCCCGGGGGCCGGCGGCCCAGTCGTTGGTGTTGACGTTGACCCGGCCGCCGTTGCTCGGCAGCACGATGACCCGGTCCACGTTCTCGCACAGCGGCACGTCGAAGCACTCCGCGGCCGGCTGCGCGTCGCAGGCGCCGGCGGCGTCCACCGCGGTCGCCAGGCAGGCCGGGATGCCCGCGATCCAGTCCGCGGGGGTGCGCGGCGCGGCGTCGCGGCCGGTGCACAGCGCGTTGCAGGTGCCCAGGTCGGGGAAGGCCCCGCACTCGACCGCCGCCTGGCAGGGCTCGGCGCAGGCCGGGTTGACGTCGGCGTTCAGGGCGAGGCAGCCGGGCAGCTCAGCGCACACGGCCACGTCGGCGCAGGCCCGCTGCACGGGCACCTCGGCGGGCTCAGGCGTGCAGGCCAGCCGGCACAGGTAGGGGTCCAGATCGGCCTCGCAGCGGCGGCGCAGATCGCACAGCCCGGCGCAGTCTTCGCTGGCGGGCTCGGGCACGTAGCCCACGCAGCCCGCCACGCCGCCACAGGCCGCGCCGACCCGCAGGGCGTCGACCACGCAGCCCGCGACCGCCGGGTCGGGCGCCGCGGCGCAGTCCGCCGCGCAGGTGTCGTTGGGGATCTGGCAGTCGGCCTGCGCCTGGCAGAAGCCCGCGCAGTCCACCGCCGGCGGCTCGGCGGGCAGGCAGGCCTGCACCACCCCGCACGCCGCGTTGGGCGCGGCCGCCTCGAGGCACGCGCCGGCCGCCGCGTAGGTGAGGCCGCGGGCGTCGCCGAAGCCCTGCACGCACTGGGTCAGGCACTCCACCAGGGAGTCGTCGTTGCCGGGATCGCAGTCGGTCACCGCCCGGCAGTAGTTGTAACAGCCGCTGCCCTGGGCGCCGGGATCGTCGAGGCAGGCGGCCACGCTGCGGGCCCCCGCCGGCGCCTCGCACACGCCCGCCGACAGGCTGCACGCCACCGTCAGGGTCACGTTGAGCGGATCGGCGAACTGGGCGTCGTCGCACTCGTTGGCGCAGGTGTCGCCCACGGGCTGACCGCAGTCGGCCAGGGTCTGGCAGAAGCGATCGCAGGGCACGCGGGGCGCGACGCTGCACGCCGCCACGGCCATGCAGTCGTCGCCCGCGTCGGCGACGCAGGCCCGGTAGGCGGCGTGGCGGTCCCGCGGCCACTCGGCGTCGCAGGTGGCCAGGCAGTCGGGATCGGCCAGCCCGCAGGCGTCGAGGCTGCCGCACAGGGCGGCGCACTCGCCGCCCGGGCCCACGCTGGCCAGGCAGGCGTTCAGATCGGGGCAGCTCGTCTCGTCCCCGCAGGTCAGCTCGGCGTCGTTGCGCTCGGCCAGATCGGGGTTGATCTCGACGTTGCCGATGCAGGTGTTCACGCACTCGGGGCGGTTGCCGTCGAGCACGTCGCACACGTCCATGGCCTCGCAGTAGCGCGAGCAGGCCACCAGCCGGGGATCGACGCCGCCCTGGTTGCGGCACTCCTCCACCAGGGCCTGCTCGTTGAAGGGGCAGCCGCGGCGCATGGAGTTCAGCGCGCACTGCACGCCCGCAGCGCCCAGGCTGTCGTACAGCGTGGCGCAGGGGGTGATCTGGCCCAGCTGGCAGGCCGCGTACACGCCGCAGAACTCCAGCTGGCTCACGCCGCCCGCGTTGGTGGGCGGCGGGTTGAGGCAGGTGTCGAGCGCGCCGCAGTCCTCGGCGGCGGCGGCCACGCAGGCGCGGCGCTGGCCCTGGCGCAGCTGGGTCAGCGGATCGGCGTCGAGCACGCGGCCGATGCAGGCCTGCTCACAGCTCGACCGATCGCCCAGGTTGCACACCACCACCTTGCTGCACTCGGCCTCGCAGGCCTCGAACACGTCGCGGGCGAGGCAGCGCTGGAAGCCCTCGGCGTCGCAGCGGCCGAAGATGTTCTCGGCGCAGGTGGTGAAGCCGGCCTCGGCGCCCTCGCAGGCGGCCTGGCAGTCGGCGATGGGCAGATCGAGCTCGCAGGCGTCGAAGCGCTCGCAGGACTCGGCGCAGGTCAGGGGCTCCACCCGGGGGATCGGGCAGCGGCGCAGCAGGTTGCAGGTCTCCTCGGCCACGCAGCTGAACCAGGCCTCGGGCACGCCGGTGCGGGACACCCGCTCGCACTGCGCGACGCAGGCGTCGGTGTCGCCGAAGGTGCTCACGAGCTGGTCGCAGGCCGCGTAGCGATCACACACGTCGGCGCAGGACTCGATGGCGAGCGGGGTCATCATGTCGGGGGGCGGGCCCTGATCGGGCACCGCGGCGTCGGGCATCGCCCCGCCGGCCCCGCCCATGCCCCCGGCGCCGCCCGCGCCGCCCATGCCC
>JAUHVS010000093.1 GCA_030424955.1 bacterium
TGACGTAATGCGGCTTCACGCCGGGCGGGGTGGCGCGCTCGAGTTTGACCGGCGGGCTGTCGGGGGTGCAGGGCAGCTCGGGGTGGGCGGGGTCGCACTTGACGTAGTGCGGCTTCACGCCAGGCCGGTCGGCCGCACTGGCTGCGGCGCTGGCCGGCGTGGCGTGGGCCGCGGGGATGGGGGCTGCGTCCTGGGTGCAGCCTGTGGCGAGGGGCAGCAACATCCACAGGGCGCCCAGCGGGGCGGCGGCGCGTGACGGCATGGGACCTCCAGCGGGGCGCGCGCCCCGGGGGGTCAGCATGACCGCCGCCGCAGACGGGCCGCAAGGGGTGGGGCAGCCCAGGGCAGAGGGGGATGCGTTGGGTGAGGGGGCGGGCGTGCGCGTCCAGGTCGGAGAGCGCCCGCGGCGCGCAGGCAGCGGATCAGGCGGTGGGCAGATCGGCGCCCAGCGTCTTGAGCAGCGCCATGAACTCGGCCGGCGGGCGAAGCTCGATGCGGGGCGCGCCGTCCTCGCCCTTCTCCAGGTGATACGGCAGCGCGACCCAGTCGTCCTCGCGGCGCCAGTAGACCTCGGGCGAGATGGGGTCGGGGTACTCCTCGTGGATCTGGTGGGCCACCGAGGCGATCCAGCCGAGCGCCCCCGCGGCCCCGCCGTCGAGCAGGGGGTGGAACAGGGCGCCGTGGCGGCTCGGGAAGGCGAGCAGCACGCCGTGGGGCCAGGCCTCGCCGTCCTCGGGCTCGTGCTCTGCGGCCCAGGCGCTCACGAAGTAGCCGTTGCCCACGAACAGGTGCCCCTCGACGCCCGGGAAGGGCTCGACGGTCTGCATCTGCACGACCTCGGTCTCGCGCACCTTGGCCAGGCCGTAGGCGATGGCGTCCTCGGCGTCCTCGATGTGCGCCGACCACGCCGCCAGGTGGGCGCGGGGCACGGTGTGCTCGAAGCCGCCGTGGTCGTACATCAGCACGGCGATGAGCCCCGGCGCGAAGTCTGCGGTCACCATGGCGTCGCGGTTGATCTTGAGGGCCTCGACGTAGGCCTCGCTGAAGAACTGGGTCTTCAGCAGGCCGCTGGCCTTCGCCCAGGTGGGGCCGTCCTGGTCCGCCGGCGGGGCGGCGGGCGCGGGGCGCTCCGGCGGGGCCTGGGCGGCCGGGGCGTCATCGCCCCCGTCGTCGTGCAGGTGGGTGCGCTCCAGGCGCGCCATGAGCAGATCGTCCAGCTCGCGGCGCCAGGCCTCGGGGTCGTCCGTCGCCGCGTAGCGGTCGGCCGTCTTGAAGAACGACACCGTGACGTTGCGCTTGGGCAGGCGCACGCTGATGGCGCCCATGCGCAGGGCCTTGCTCAGCTGCGGGATGCCCCGGCGCTCCAGGTCGCTCTGCAGCCACTCGATCCAGGTGTCGAAGCGCGCCTTGGTCTCGAAGGCCTTGGCCCAGCGCGGCGGCTTGGGCTCGCCACCGCCCCCAAACAGGTTGCCAAACAGTCCCATCGAGCCCTCCAGGTCATGCGAAGCGGGCGCAGTCTGGACAGGGCGGGGGCTGGGCGCAAGGGGTCGGCCGGCGGGGGGATCACTCCGGTTCTGGGGCGTCCGCCCACAGGCCCAGCGTGGTCTCGGCCAGCAGGGGGTGGCGCACCGGCGTGTCGGCGGTGAGCACGAACCGGGCCTGCTCGCCGGCGTCGATGGTCAGGGGCGCCTCGGCGGTCAGCGCCACCCGGCGGCCGTTGAGGTTGATCTCGAAGCTCACGTCGCCCGTCTCGCCCTCGTCGGCGGGGTTGATCGACACCTCGGCGCTGGTCTGGCCGGGCAGCAAGGTGTCGAGGCTCTGGTAGGTGGTGCCGGGGGCCCGCCAGCGCAGGTTCTCGAGGCGGGCGCCCGGGACCTGGTTCTCGAAGCGCAGGGTGGTGGGCTCGCAGCCCGTCAGCAGGGCGATGAAGAGGGCGACGGCCGCGAGGGCCAGGGTGGGGCGACGGGACATCATGGGGCCTCCGCGTCGATGCCGTGGGCGGTGAGGGTCAGATCGGCGATGTGGGCGCTGGCGTCGCCGATGGCGACGGTGAAGGGCAGCCAGCCCTGGGGGTGCAGCACGTGGCGGGCGCCGTCGGCGCTGGCGAGCACCACCTCGGCGACGCGGGCGACGTGATCGCCCGGCGTGAGGGTGCGGGCGAGCACCGACAGCCACCCGCCCACGTCGGCGGGCGGGGTCTCCAGCAGGGCCTGGTCGTCGGTGAGGTGGGCCACCAGCAGCAGGCTCTGGGGGGCGTCCAGCAGCCGCCAGCCCTGCACCGGCTCGCCGTCGGCGGGCTCGGCCGCGACCGCGAAGCGGCCCCAGGGCTGGCCGTCCACCTCCAGGGCCACGGCTACGACGTGGGCGGGATCCAGGGGGGCGTCCGGGTGGGCGCCGAGGGCGCCCGCGGCGTCGGCGGGCACGCGCAGGTCCAGGGTGAGCAGCAGGGTGTCGACGGTGCGGGTCTCGGGGGCCTCGCTGACCGCGGCGCCCGTGTCGGGGGCTGGGGCCTCGGAGCAGCCCGCGGCGGGGAGCGCGAGGCCGAAGATCAGGGCGGTCCAGGGGCGCATGGGGCCCTCCTCGGTGGGTTGAGCTGCCGAGGGGCAGGTTCACAGGGCGTGCCAGGGCTGGCGCGCCGCGCCCGCAAGGGGGGCGGGGGTCGCCGTGAACGCGGGTTCTCGGCCCGCCGCCAACGGCGCGACCCGCGGCGCCCGCCGGGGGGTGGACCGATCGGGCAGGCGTCGCGCAAACGCGAGGGCCCGGCGTCTGCTAGACTCCTCCCCATGCCGATCCCGTTGACGCCCGCATGAGTGAGCCCGAGCAGCCCCCCTGGTGGGGCGTGTTTGACTGCCCCCCGGACGCGCCCCGCCACTGGCGCGTGGGCCCCCTGCACCTGTGGGTGCAGGCCTGGCCGGGGGAGTGGCAGCTGCAGCACTGCCTGGCCCCTGATCCCCTCGACGACAGCCTCACGGTGGCTGCGACCGACGTGCCGGTCCCTGCGAACGCGAAGGTGCAGCGGTTCGCCTCGGCGCGGCTCGGCCACGCGGTGCAGCTGGGCGCGCGCTGCCCGGATCGGCCCGTGGTGGTGCGGCCCGAGATGCCCTTCACGCTGCTGGCGGGCGATCGGGTGGAGCTGTTCGTCGGCACGGCGGTGTGGCTGACCCTGGCGCCGGCGGGCGGAGAGCCGCTGCTGGAGCTGCCGGTCTACCGCCCCACCGACACCTGGATCGGGGCCGACACCCGCGCGGGGACCATGGGCTACGCGCTGCGGACGTCGGCCCGTACATCATTGGATTCACTGGTGAATCGCCCCGGTCGGGCGGTCACGCGCCTGACGCTCATCAACAACAGCCGCCGCCCGCTGGCGTTCCTGCGGGTGGTGCTGCCGATGCCCTCACTGTCGCTGTGGACTGGCGACGGTCGCCTGTGGACCGACGCCGTGACCTATGAGCTGGGGGTGGATGACGAGGGCGACGTGCGCCTCGACCGCCCGGTGGATGGCCCGCAGCTGAGCGGCCCCCGCGAGATCCGGGACGGCAAGCTCCTGCGCCGCGCCTGGACGGCCTTGTTCGGGTGATGCGATGAACGCGTGGATCAACGCCGGCTGGGCCTGGCTGACGGGCCCCAACGCCAGCCGATACCTGGAGGCCGCGGTGCTGGGCCTGGTGGGCCTGCTGCTCGCCCGCTGGACCTCCGCCGCGGCCGCGAAGCTGGTGGCCCGCCACCGGGGCGCGAACTCGGCGATGGTCACCCGGCGGCTGACCGCCTACGGGCTGTACCTGCTGGTGACCTTGATGGTGCTGCAGCACCTGGGGCTGAAGCTCAGCGTGCTGCTGGGCGCGGCGGGCCTGCTCACGGTGGCCATCGGCTTCGCGGCGCAGACGTCGGCCTCCAACCTGATCGCGGGCCTGTTCTTGATGGGCGAGCGGCCCTTCGTGGTGGGCGACGTCGTCGAGATCGACACCGTGCTGGGCGAGGTCATCAGCATCGACCTGCTGAGCGTGAAGCTGCGCAGCTTCGACAACCTGCTGGTGCGCATCCCCAACGAGACCATGGTCAAGGCCCGGCTGACCAACTACACGCACCACCCCATCCGGCGCGTCGAGGTGCCGTTCAGCGTGGCCTACGCCGCTGACCTCAAGCAGGTGGAGGCGGTGCTGCAGGCGGTGGCCCACCACCACCCGCACGCCTTCGACGAGCCGGCCCCGATGATCCTGTTCCAGGCCTTTGGCGCGTCGAGCATCGACGGCGTGTTCCGGGTGTGGACCACCCGCGAGCTGGTGCTGAGCACCCGCTCCGAGCTGATCGTGAAGGTCAAGCAGGGCTTCGAGGCGGCGGGCATCGAGATCCCGTTCCCCCAGCAGGTGGTGCACTACCGCGCGACTCCCCCGGCTGGCCCGGCTGGCCCGGCGGCCTGAGCCGCCCCGGGCCCCGGGCCGTGGGTCGCTGGGCCTACGGCTCGTCGGCCAGCAGCATCACCACCTGGATGTCGGGGCCGGCGTCGCGGCTGTGCTGGTGGACGCCGATGCCGACGGCGTCGAAGGCGTCCTCGCGCAGCGCCTGCGGGGGCTCGAACTGCTCCAGCAGGGCCAGGGTCGCCCCCCACGCCGTCAGGCGGCCGGTGAGGCCCGCGCGGGCGGCGGCGTCGAGCACGCGGCGCGGGGTGGCGCCCGGCCGGCGCGCCTCGGCGCGGGCCAGGGCGTCGAGGGCGGCGGATCGGGTCACCGCGCGGCCCACGGCGCGCCCCAGGGCTCCAAACAGGGTGCGCTCGGCGTCCTCCGCGTCGGCGACCACCGGCCGGGGCCGGGCGAAGACCTGCGCCACGAACCAGCCGTCCTCGCCCGCGGCGAGCCCCACCCCAAAGGCCGTGCAGTCGTCGCTCAGCAGGTTGCGGCGGTGGCCCAGGCTGCGCATGAGCCCGGCCTGGGCGTCGGCGAGGGAGCGGTTGAAGGCCACGTTCTCGGCCACGATGGCCGCGCGGTAGCCCGCGGCGCGCACCCGGTCGGCCGGGCCGCCCGTGGTGGGCGACACGTGGCCCATGAACCCCTGGTCGCGCATGTCGGCGGCGTGGGCCGCGGCCACGGCGTCCAGGGCCTCGGAGCGGGTGAGCGGCGGGGCGTCGTGGGCCGCGCGATCGGCGGCGATCAGGGCGGCGGCGGCGTCGGCGTCCACGGGATCGGGGTCGACGGGCCAGCGGGTGGTCAGCGCGGTGGGCGCCGGGGTGTCGACGAAGAAGCTGAGCTGGGCGAGGGGGGCCGGCCCGTGATCGGCGTCGGCGAGCAGCTCGATGATCCAGCGGCCCGGGGTGGGGGTCCACGCCACCGAGATCTCGGCCTCGCGGGGGGTGACCGGGAGGGTCACGAAGGCGCCGGCGGGGGTGAGGGCCACGGCCTGCGGGTTCGAGAGCCCGTCGGCCAGGCGGCCGGTGAGGGTGTAGGGGCGGTGGGCGTCGGGGGTGCGGGTGATGGGGTCGAGCGTCAGGCCGGCGCGGCCCGAGATCAGCGCGACCACCGTGCGGCCGTCGCGGGCGGGCGCGCGGCCCACGCCCGCCTGCACGCCCACCTCCCCGATCTGATCGCGGAGCGCGTCGGCCACGGCGTCGGGGGCGGGCTCGCCGGTCACCACCACGGTCTGCCGCACGCCCCACACGGCGGCGCCGCTGGCGTCCAAGATGAACTGGAGCGCGTCGCCCGGCAGCAGGCTGCCCAGCGCGGCGTACACCCGCGCGAGCTCGCGGGCGGCGTGATCCAGCCGGAGGTCGTGGGCCAGGCCCAGGTGATTGAGGGTGTCACGGGCCCACGGATCGGTCCCGTCCACGACGGCGGCGTAGTGGGTGGCGGCGGGCTCGCCCAGGGTGAGCGTGAGGGGGTCGCCGGGGGCGGGCGCGGGCAGCGCGGGCACGGGGGCGGGCCGCCGCGGGGGGCTGGGCGGCCACAGGGCGACGGCGAGGGCCAGCAGGGCGACGAGGGCCAGCAGGGCGAGCAGCGCACGCACAGAGATTGGCCTCACGGGGGCGGGTCGACGCCCCATGGTGCCATGGGGGCGGCGGTCAGCGCGACGCTGGGTCGGCAGGCGCCGCGCGCGCGGCGGGCCCAGCCGCCGGGGCTGCAGCCGATGGCGACCGCAGCCAGTAAAGCCGTACTGAACTGGTTTTCACGTGCGGGCTTGTCATACTGTGTGTGCGAGTGTAGGTGAGGTTCGGGCCGGACGGTGGCCCGGGTGGAGGTCCCCATGCAGCGCGTCCTCAGTCTAGCGGTGTTGCTGACGTCCGGGTGGGTGATGGCGCAGCCCATCGTCCCCACCGGGGATGTGCCCAGCGACTTCCTGGCGGACGATCCCGACGTCGTGATCATCGATGATCCCGTCAACGACGTGGGCCTGCCGCCGGGCGTGCGGGTGTCGGGCTTCAACGTGCGCGATCTGCGGCTCCTCTACGATCCGCTGACCGACACGCTGTACGTCGGCATCCAGACCCTGGCCATCGCGGGCGACGCCGACGGTGATGGCGATCCGGGCGCGGCGGGCCCGGCGCTGGCGGGGGGCGTGGGCAACGACCTGCCCAACTTCGGCGGCACCGAGTCCTTCGCGGTGAGCTTCGATCTCGACGAGGACGGCGTGCTCGACGTGGTGGCCGGCGTGCCCTCGGGCGATGACATCAACGGCTTCACCGTGGCCCGCTACCTGCCCAACGCGCTGGTGCCCGCGGTGGCCTTCGGCATGGATCTGCCGCCCAACGTGGGTCAGCTGTTCTTCAACCCGTCCGCCGAGCACCCGCACCTCGAGTTCAGCATCATCGGCTTCTTCTCCCTGCCCACCTCGGGCGGGCGCGACGACTCGGCGGCCTTCCGCGTGGCGGCGTTCCTGGGCTCCTTCAGCGACGGCGGCGTGGGCGAGGACTTCGTGCCGGCCATCGACGAGACGGCGCTGGTGTGCCCCACGCCGCGGGCCGAGGAGCGCTGCAACGACTTCGACGACGACTGCGACACCGTGCTCGACGAGGGCTTCCCCCTGGGCGAGGACTGCGTGGAGGGCGTGGGCGAGTGCGCCCGGCGCGGCATCCACGTGTGCGGCCCCGACGGGGATCTGGGGTGCTCGGTGCAGGCGGCGGCGCCGCAGGCCGAGGCCTGCGACTTCCTCGACAACGACTGCGATGGCGAGACCGACGAGCTCTTCCCGGTGGGCGAGGCCTGCGCCGAGGGCGTCGGCCAGTGCGCCCGCGAGGGCACCTTCCAGTGCGACGGCCTCGACGGCGTGCGCTGCGACGCCGTGGCCGGGGAGCCCCAGCCCGAGCTGTGCGACGGGCTCGACAACAACTGCGACGGCGACGCCGACGAGGGCTTCGGGGTCGGCGACGTGTGCCTGGTGGGCGTGGGCGCCTGCGAGGCCCGCGGCATCGTGCAGTGCGACGGCCCCGAGGCCTCCACCTGCGTGGGCGAGGCGGGCGAGCCCCAGGCCGAGGTCTGCGACGGCCTCGACAACGACTGCGACGGCGTCACCGACGAGGCGCTGCCCGTCGTCCCGTGCCCCACCGGCCAGCTCGGCGTCTGTGGCGAGGGCGTGCTGCTGTGCGACGGCGGCGTCGCGAGCTGCCAGCCCGCCGCGCCGGCGAGCGATGAGCTGTGCGATGGCCTCGACAACGACTGCGATGGCGCCACCGACGAGGGCTTCAACCTGGGCCAGGGCTGCGAGCGCGCGGCCGACGGCTGCGTGACCAACGGCGTGCTGGTGTGTGGCCCCGACGGCGCCGCCACCTGCGACGCGCCGGCGCCCGGCGTCAGCGAGGAGCTGTGCGACGGCCTCGACAACGACTGCGATGGCACCGCCGACGAGGACTTCGACCTGGGCTCGGCCTGCACCAACGGCCTGGGCGCCTGCGCGCGGCCTGGCACCGTGGCGTGTGATGGCGACGGCGGCGCGGTGTGCATCGGGGAGGCCACGGGCCTGCCCGGCGACGAGCTGTGCGATGGCATCGACAACGACTGCGACGGCGAGATCGACGAGGACCTGGGCCTGGGGGGCGCCTGCACCGCGGGCACCGGGGCCTGCGCCAACAGCGGCGTGTTCGTGTGCGATGGCGGCGCGGTGGTCTGCGACGCGACGCAGGGGGCGCCGGGCGAGGAGCTCTGCAACGGCGAGGACGACGACTGCGACGGCCTGACCGACGAGGGCCACGGCGTCGGCGAGCCCTGCCGGGTGGGCCAGGGCGTCTGCGAGCGCACCGGCGTCACCGCCTGCGCCAGCAACGGCGCGCAGGTGTGCGACGGCGAGCCCGGCGAGCCCGCCGTGGGCGACGCCTGCCAGATCGGGGTCGACGATGACTGCGACGGCGAGATCGACGAGTCCGGCGACTGCGGCGGCCTGCAGGTGGGCGACGCCGGCGTGCAGCAGGAGGTCGTCAGCGGGACTGACATCACCGACAACTGCCGGGCCTTCGGCGGCGGCGGCTCGGCCCCGCCCTGGTACTGGTGGCTCTTGATGGCATGGCCGGCGTGGCGACGTCGGCGGGAGGGGGGCCGATGATGCGCCGCGCGCTCACGTTGGGCCTCGCGCTGGCCCTCACCGCCAGCCTCGCCCACGCCCAGGACGCCCAGCGGTTCCAGCCCGCGCCGGGCGTGGTGAACTACTTCTCGGTGCAGGGCGCGCGGACCGTGCGGCCGCTGCAGTTCGTGCCGTCGGTGTGGGTCAACACCGCCCGCCGGCCGCTGGTGACCCGCACGACCTCCGGCGACATCATCGAAGACAAGGTCTACGTCAACCAGCTGACCACCATCGACCTGACCGGGGTCGTGGGCGTGTGGCGCGGCCTCGAGGTGGGCCTGGCGCTGCCCCTGCACGTGGTGTCGGGGGATCTGCTCGAGGACCGTGACGCGGCCGGCTTCAAGGTGGGCGATCTGCGGCTGCTGCCCAAGTGGGGCCTGCTGATCCCGAACGAGAAGCGCACCTTCGGTCTGGCCATCGCCGCGCCCATCACCCTGGGCGTGGGCGGCGGCGCAGACAACGCCTACGTGGGCGAGGGCGGCGTGACCGTGGTGCCCACGGCCATCTTCGAGGCCCTCTTTGGCATGATGCGCTTCGCCTTCGACGTGGGGGTGCGGCTGCGCGAGGCGAAGTCGCTGGGCAGCCTCGATCTGACCCACGAGCTGGTCTATGGCGTGGGCTTGGGCGTGCCCCTGCCCGGCCTGCCCGGCTTCGAGTTCATCGGCGAGGCCTTCGGCGCGGCGCCCATCGCCGACGTCAACGACCGCAGCCGCAGCAAGCCCCTCGAGGTCGAGGTGGGCGCGCGCTACCAGCTGCCCATGGGGCTGGCCATCACCGGCGGCCTGGGCAGCGGCCTCAGCAGCGACTTCGGCGCGCCCCAGTGGCGGGCCTTCGTGGGCCTCGCGTGGGCCCTCGACAAGTGCGGCCCCGACCGCGACGGCGACGGCATCGGCGACGCCTGCGACGTGTGCCCCACCCGCAAGGACGGCGACCAGCTCGACCGCGACGGTGACGGCATCGGCGACGCCTGCGACGTGTGCCCTGAGCTTGCCAACCCCGATCAGCTCGACCAGGACGGCGACGGGGTGGGGGACGCCTGCGACATCTGCCCGGCCCGCGCCGACTCGGGTCAGCTCGACCGCGACGGTGACGGCATCGGCGACGCCTGTGACACCTGCCCGGCGGTGAACGATCCGGACCAGGTCGACACCGACGAGGACGGGGTGGGGGACGCCTGCGACGTGTGCGTGCAGGTGGTCAACCCCGATCAGGCCGACAGCGACGGCGACGGCCGCGGGGACCTCTGCGACAGCTGCGAGTCGGTGGCCAACCCCGGTCAGGCCGACAGCGACGGCGACGGCATCGGCGACGCCTGCGACCTGTGCGAGGGCGTCATCGGCGGGGACGCGGACACCGACGGCGACGGGCTGGGCGACGCCTGCGACAACTGCCCCGAGACCGCCAACCCCGACCAGGCCGACATGGACGGCGACGGGAAGGGCGATCTGTGCGACTGCACCATCACCATGGACGAGATCGAGTTCCGCTTCGACAGCGACGAGATCAAGGGGCAGAGGAGCTTCAACGTGCTGCAGGACCTCAAGAAGCTGCTCGACACCTACCCCGAGATCACGCGCCTTGAGGTGCAGGGCCACACCGACCGCATGGGCCCCGACGAGTACAACTGGGACCTCAGCCGCCGGCGCGCGGCGTCCGTCCGCCGCTACCTGAGCCGGGTGGGGGTGCCCGCCGAGAAGCTCGTCTCGTGCGGCTATGGCGAGAGCCAGCCCATCGAGTGGACCGACGACGAGGTCGCCAACCCCAAGAACCGGCGGGTGCAGTTCGTGATCCTGGGGCTCACGCCCGAGGCCGCGGGGCGCCGCAAGGCCTGCCCCTGGCGGGTGAAGTCGAGCGAAGAGTGCCCGGATCCCAAGACGGCCCAGGTGCCGGGGGCCGCGCGCCGGCCGGGCACCCTGCGCACCCAGTCTGGGCCCACCGAGATGAGCCCCCCGGAGATCCCGCCGGGCCCGGTGCCCCTCGACGGCGAGGAGCCCGAGCCGCCGCCGCCCGCCGAGTAGCGCCGCCGCGTCCCGCGGGGCCGGCCCTCACGGGGCGGGCTGTCCGGTCTGCTTGAATCGGGGGCGCCCAGGCGGGGCCTCGGGGGCTAGGCTCGAGGCTCAGCCTCGGCCCCTGCTGGCAGGCTGTTGAAAAGCGCTCCCATCGCCAGTGTCATCGCCGAAATCGCCGGCTCCGGCGTTGCCGCGTCCTCGACGATGCCCTGCATCGCCTGCGGCGCGGCGCCTTGGATCCGACGCTTCGGCTCGCTCTGGCTCGGTCCGCGAATTTCAACACCCTGCTAGACGGGGAACGCCGCCGCGTGCAGGCGCCGGTCGCCGGTCAGCTCGGGGTGGAAGGCCATCCCAAAGAACCGGCCCTGCCTCACCGCGACGGGCTCCCCCTCGAAGGTGTGGGTGATCTCAACGCCGGGCCCCACCCGGGTGATCCGCGGCGCGCGGATGAACATCAGCGCCAGATCCGTGCCGTCCGCGACCGCCTCGAAGCTGTGCACCTGCCGGCCCCACGCGTTGCGGGTCACGGTCACGTCCAACCACCCGAAGCTCGGCTGGCTCGGCCCCAGCACCTCGCGGGCGCTCAAGATGAGCCCGGCGCAGGTGGCGAGGACCGGCCTGTCGGTGGCCATGAAGGCGTCGAGGGCCTCGCGCAGGGCGAAGCGCTCGATGAGGCGCAGGTGGGTGGTGCTCTCGCCGCCGGGCAGGATCAGCCCGTCGCAGGCGGCCAGCTCGTCGGCGGTGCGCACCGGCACCCCGGTGTGCCCAAGGGCGCGGACGGCCGCCAGGTGCGCCGCCCAGCCGCCCTGCAGGGCGAGGGCACCGATCCGCACGTCACCAGCCCCGGGTGGCCAGGCGGTCGGCGTCCGACAGGCTGCTCATCTCGATGCCGCTCATCGCGCTGCCCAGGGCGGTGCTGATCTCGGCGAGCTTCTTGGGGTCTTCCCAGTAGGTCACCGCGTCGACCACGGCCTTGGCCCGCTTGGCGGGGTTCTCGGCCATGAAGATGCCGCTGCCGACGAACACCGTCTCGGCGCCCAGGGCCATGCACAGGGCGGCGTCGGCGGGGGTGGCCACGCCGCCGGCGGCGAAGTTGGGCACGGGCAGCTTGCCGTGCTCGGCCACGTAGCAGACCAGGTCGTAGGGCGCGCCGAGGTGCTTGGCCTCGGTCATCAGCTCCTCTTTGTCGAGGCGCGTCAGGCGGCGGATCTGGGTGCGCAGGGTGCGCAGGTGCCGCACGGCCTCGACCACGTTGCCGGTGCCGGCCTCGCCCTTGGTGCGCAGCAGGGCCGCGCCCTCGCCGATGCGCCGCAGGGCCTCGCCCAGGTTGGTGCAGCCGCACACGAAGGGCACGCTGAAGGGGTGCTTGTCGATGTGGAACTCATCGTCGGCGGGCGTGAGCACCTCGCTCTCGTCGATGAAGTCCACCTCGAGGGCCTCGAGGATGCGGGCCTCGATGAAGTGCCCGATGCGCACCTTGGCCATCACCGGGATGCTGACCGCCGCCTGGATGGCGCGGATCATCTCGGGATCGCTGGCGCGGGCGACGCCGCCGTCCCGGCGGATGAGGGCCGGCACGCGCTCCAGGGCCATCACGGCGCAGGCGCCCGCCTCTTCGGCGATCTTGGCCTGCTCGACGTTCATGACGTCCATGATGACGCCGCCCTTGAGCATCTCGGCGAGGCCGATCTTGGCCTGGAAGGTCGACTTCTCCATCGGGGCTCCTCCTAGATGGGCGTTCTGAGAGCGCCCATGACAGTGCAGATCGGGGACTGATGCGCGGCGTTGTAGCCGGTCGCCGGGTTTTTGCAAAGGCGGGCGCGCCCGCCGGCCCGTTCAGGGGGCGCTGAGGAGGGCGTGATGCACGGCGGGCGCGCGCCGCGGGGCGTCGGCCTCGACCGCGGCGCCCAGGCGGAGAAGCCGGGCCTCGTGCCACGCGGGCCCGGTGATCTGCAGGCTGATGGGCAGGCCCTGACCGTCGTAGCCGCAGGGCACCGCGAGGGCGGGCAGCCCCACCAGGTTGCCCAGCGGGGCGAAGCGCATGATGTTGTCGGTCAGGCCCAGGTCCGACAGCCCCGACCTGAGCGCGCCCTTCGGGATCGGCGGCGCCGTGCAGCCGGTGGTGGGGGTGAGCACCACGTCCACGGTGGCGAAGAGGGCCTCGAAGCGGTCGTAGAACCGCTGGCGCACCCGCTGCGCCTGGGCGTAGTCCCCCGACAGCAGCCGCCCGGCCAGGGCCAGGTTCAGCCGGGTGTCGAGCCCGAAGGCGCGCTGGTGGTCCGCGTGGTGGCGCTGCAGCGCGGCGTGCATCTCGCTGGTGATGGTCACCAGGTGCGCCGTGCGCAGCAGCCCCAGCTCGGGCACCTCGATGGCCACGACCTGCGCGCCTCGGGCCACCAGCCGCTCGACGGCGGCGTCACAGGCGGCGACCACCTCGGCGTCGGCGTTGCCGAACCAGCGCCGGTCGATGCCCAGCCGCACGCCCGCCAGATCCAGGTCGCTCAGGTCGGGCATCACGACCGCCGGCTGCGCGCTGCTGTTGGGATCGGCCGGATCGGGGCCGGCCATCACAGCGTACGCCAGCGCGGCGTCGCGCACGGACGCGGCCAGCGGCCCGACGTGGGCCACGCTCCAGCACAGCGGCGCGGCCCCGTGCTCGCTGATGCGCCCGAACGTGGCCTTCAGGCCGACCACGCCGCACAGGCTGGCGGGGATGCGGATCGAGCCGCCGCCGTCCGCCCCCACCGCGATGGGGTTGAGGCCAGCGGCGATGGACGCCGCCGCCCCCGACGAC
>JAUHVS010000868.1 GCA_030424955.1 bacterium
GGCTTCCCGCGGGGGGCCACCCCTGTGGACTTCGCCTACTCGATCCACACCACCCTGGGCCACGAGTGCACGGGCGCGAAGGTCAACCGGCGGGTGGTGCCCCTGCGCCACGAGCTGCAGAACGGGGATCACGTCGAGATCCTGCGCACGTCCGGCAGCAAGCCGAAGCCCGACTGGCTGAAGTTCGTCAAGACGGGCCGGGCGGCGACCAAGATCCGCGCCTACATCCGCCGCGAGGCCAACGCCCGATCCCTGCAGATCGGCCAGGAGGTGCTCGAGAAGGAGCTGCGCCGCTACGGGCTGTCGCTCAACAAGCTGCGCAAGACCGGCAAGCTGGCCCAGGCCGTAAGCACGCTGAAGTACCGCACCGACAGCGAGCTGCTGCTGGCCCTGGGCTACGGCCGCACCCGCGTCGACACCGTGCTGGAGCGCCTGGTGCCGGCGGATCAGCTCAAGGTGGGCCCGCCAGAGGAGCCGCGGGAGAACGCCTTCACGCGGCTCGTGCGCAAGGTGATCCCCAAGGGCAAGGGCGGGGTGGTGGTCGACGGGATCGACGGGGTGGCGGTGCACTTCCCCAACTGCTGCGGGCCCGTGCACGGCGATGACATCACCGGGTTCGTGACCCGTGGGCGGGGCGTGACGGTGCACCGCAAGGACTGCGCGCGGGTGCTCGACTACGATCCGGCGCGGCGGGTGGACATCCGCTGGGACACGGCCTCAAAGCAGCTGCGGCCGGTGCAGATCCGGGTGTCGAGCTCCGACGCCCCGGGCCTGCTGGCCAGCATGAGCCAGTCCTTCCACAGCGCAGGCGTGAACATCACGGCCGTGAACTGCCGCACCACCGACGACCACCGCGCCGAGAACAACTTCACGGTCCTCGTCAACGACATCACCCAGCTCAACCGGGTCATGAAGGCCATCGAGCGCATTGACGGCGTCAACAGCGTGGAGCGCATCGCCAGCTGAGCGCCGGGCCTCGCGGCCCCGCTGGCGCCGGCCCGATGGGGCTCGGCCCATGACCTGCATCCACCTGCTAGAAGAACACCTCCATGGCCGGCGCGGCGTCCAGGGCGTCCTGGTCGCGCTGGTCAGGTGCGCTCTGATTCCATAGGAGTTTCAGGGCGTTGAGGGTGTAGACCTTCGACAGCACTTCGGCCGGGATCTGCGCGCCGTTGACGGTCCAGTCCCCCTGGATTGGCGTCGGGTGTGGCATGTCGCGGTCCGCCGTCTCCAGCCACCGGAACTGGTCGAAGTAGAACAAGAACAGGTCGGGCAGCCCCGGCTGGTTCCGGCCCACGGAGCCCAGCATCAGCCCCTGCGTCAGCCCGAGATCGGTGCCGAACAGGATGCGGTCCTGGTGCTTGATGAACAGGGCGCGCACGGCCTCGGGGGGGTGGCGGCCGATCTCGGGGACCCGCGCGGCGATGTCGACGTACAGGTTCGGGTGCGCCGTGAGGGTGCGATCCACGTAGGCGAGGTCTTCCGGGTAGTTGGCCAGGTGCACCCCCACGAAGCGGGTGTCGGGGTGGCGGGCCACCATCCGGTCGCGGGCGGCCAGCAGGTCGTCGTGGCGCGGGAAGCGGGGATCCGCGAAGGACCACTCCGGGTGCACGCTCAGCTCGGCCATGCGCTCGTTGTCGGGGCCCATGGGCTCGAAGAACACCTTGGGATCGCCGGTGTGGATGAAGACGGGCAGGCCGAGGCGGCCGGCCGCCGCCCACAGGGGGTCGAGGCGCGGATCGTCGACGGCGAGCAGGCTGCCCGGCGCGCTCGGATCGGGCACGCCCAGGCCCAGGGCCTTCGAGATCTTCAGGCAGCGGGCGCCGAGCCGGGCGGCCTCGGCCAGCATCGCGGCCTGCCGCGCGCCGAAGTCGGGCTGCGTGATCTCGCGCCAGCGCGGGTTCGCGCACACCAGCACCCGGCCGTCGTACCGCGACGCCTGCGCCAGGTGTTCTTCCAGCCCGTGGCCGGGCTGCCCCCCCGAGAGGTTCACCAGGCGGGTGACGCCCGCCGCCGCCAGCACATCGGTGGCCAGGGTGTAGCGGTCGGGGCTCAGGTGCACGTGCACGTCGATCACGGGCGGGC
>JAUHVS010000094.1 GCA_030424955.1 bacterium
CCTCCGCGCTGTGACTGCGAGACCTTCCCACCGTTGCCGCGCCGTGTCCATCTAGGCGGGCGCGGGCGGCCTGCGGCAGCGTGCGGGGCCAGGGCGAAGTACGCCAGCAGGGCGTTGAGCTCGTCGTGGGGCTCGTCGCCCACGGTCAGCGGCGCCGCGGTGGCGACGAAGTCCGCAGGCGATGACGTGCAGCAGGTGGGGCTCGCGCCCCGCGACCACCTGAAGGTGCCCTCTGTGCAACGCGAAGCACGGCGCGTGTTCCTGACGGATGCGCTCACGACGCGGGGTCAGTCGCTGTTTCTTTATTGAGAACCGGTTCTCGATCCTTTAATGAGAACCTTGTCTCATTAAAGGATCGACCGATGACCAAGGCCCCAGCGACGCTGCCCGTCACCGTCCTCTCCGGCTTCCTCGGCGCCGGCAAGACCACCGTGCTCCAGCACATCCTCGCTCAGAGCGATCGGCGCCTTGCCGTGATCGTCAACGACATGAGCGAGGTGAACATCGACGCCACCAAGGTGAAGGGGGGGCAGACCAGCCTCACTCGCGCCGATGAGTCGCTGGTGGAGATGTCAAACGGCTGCATCTGCTGCACCCTGCGCGACGACCTGCTGGTCGAGGTGAGCAAGCTCGCCAAGGCGGGGCGCTTCGACGGGCTGGTCATCGAGTCCACCGGCATCTCGGAGCCGGTGCCCGTGGCCCAGACCTTCGCCTTCCGCGACGAGGATGGCTACAGCCTCTCTGACCTGGCCCGGCTGGACACCATGGTCACCGTGGTGGACGCGGGCGCCTTCCTGAAGGACGTGGGCAGCGGCGATCGCGTCGACGAGCGGGGCGAGTCCTTGGGCGAGGGCGACGATCGCAGCGTGGCGGGCCTGCTCGTAGAGCAGGTGGAGTTCGCCGACGTCGTGGTCATCAACAAGCGCGACCGGGTGGACGAGGCGGGGCTGGCCCAGGTTGAGGCGGCCGTGCGCACGCTGAACCGGGGCGCCAGGATCGTGGTCTGCGAGCAAGGCAGAGTGCCGCTGAGCGCTGTCATCGACACCGGCCTGTTCGACCCTGAAGTGGCCGCCGGGCACGCCGGCTGGATCAAGGAGCTCCAGGCCGGCGAACACACGCCCGAGACCGAGCTGTACGGCATCAACAGCCTCGTCTACCGAGCCCGGCGCCCCTTCGATTCTCAGAAGCTGTGGGACTGGTTCCACCGCAAGGCGAGCTGGAAGGGCGTGCTGCGGGCCAAGGGCTTCTTCTGGTTCGGCGCGCGCCCGCAGCTCGCCTGGGAGCTCGCCCAGGCGGGCGGATCCACCCAGATCACGCCAAGCGGCTTCTGGTGGGCCGCCGTGGACCGGGACCGTTGGCCGCAGCCCGACGGGGAGCGGCCCGATCAAGTGGAGGACTGGCACCCGATCTACGGCGACCGGCTTCAGGAGCTGGTGTTCATCGGCCTCAGCCTGGACGCCGACGCCTTGCGGGCGTCGCTGGACGCCTGCCTGGTGCCTGAGCCCGAGGCGCGCTGCCTGGAGGCGCTGCGGGCTCAGCCTGACCCCTTCCCCTCCTTGCAGGACGCAGAGCCGTGAGCCCCCCTGCGCTGCCCTGGCTGATCGTCGGCGGTGGCCCCCACGGGGTGCACCTGGCGGCCCGGCTGATCGGGCACGCCCGCGTCCCCGCGGAGGAGGTGCTGATCCTGGACCCCGAGCCTCGGCTGCTGGGTCAGTGGCGGCGCTGGACCGGCGCGGTGGGGATGGCCCACCTGCGCTCGCCCTCGGTGCACCACCTGGGGCTGCTGCCCTTCGAGCTGCGGCAGCGCCCAGGCCAGATCGCGCCGGGCCTGAAGCGCCCCTTCGCGCGGCCCTACCAGCGCCCGCACCGCACCCTGTTCGACAAGCACAGCGACCAGGTCATCGAGCGCTTCGGGCTGACCGCCCGGCACTGCCGCGGCCGCGCGCTGGCCGTGCACCCGGGCCCCGACGCTGTGCGGGTGGAGACCACGCTGGGCCCCGTTCGGGCCCGCCGCGTGGTGCTGGCGCTGGGCCAGCCGGCGCCGGCCCACCCCGGCTGGGCCCCGAGGACCCTGCCGGTTGACCGCGTTGCTCACTGCCTGGCCCCCGGCTTCGACCGCGACGCCTGGATCGGCCGCGGGCCCATCGCGGTGGTGGGTGGCGGCCTGACCGGCGCGCAGCTCGCCCTGGCCTTGGAGGCCGAAGGCACCCCGGTGATGCACCTGCGGCGCCACCCGTGGCGGGTGCACCTGTTCGACAGCGACCCGGGCTGGATCGGCCCCAAGCACATGGCAGCCTTCAGCCGCGAGCCTGACCTCGCCAAGCGGCGGGCGATGATCCAGGCCGCGCGGCACCGCGGGTCGCTGCCCGCCGGCATCCTGCGGCGGCTGCAAGCCCGCCAGCGGACCGGCGACATGACGCTGGTGCGAGACGAGGTGCAGGGGCTGGAGCTGACCGAGCGTGGGGTACGGCTGTACCTGAACCAGGGCCCACGCGAGGTCAGCGGCGTGCTGCTGGCCACCGGCTTCGAAGCGGGCCCGCCCGGCGGGGCCCTTGTGGCCGATCTGGTCCGCCAAGGACTGCCCACGGCGCCCTGCGGCTTCCCCCGCATCGACAAGGCCCTGCGCTGGCATCGGCGGATCCATGTCACAGGCGGCCTGGCCGAACTGGAGCTGGGCCCGACCGCACGCAACCTGACAGGCGCGCGACGGGCCGCCGAGCGGATCCTCCTGACGGCTGGCCCTCAGGCGTCCGCGGCTTGAACCTTGACCGGCGCCTGGGTGGCCGGCGTCCCGGTGGCATAGTCCGCGGCCCGGCGCGCCGTTGGAGGGCCCCCGACCGCAGGAGTCCATCATGCCTCGCTTCCCCCAGGGCCTCGAGCCCGCCCTCATCTGGCAGCACTTCCAGCGCATCTGCAGCGTGCCCCACGGCTCGGGCCACGAGGCCGCGCTGCGCGCCTCGCTCATCGAGTGGGCCACCGAGCGCGGCTTCGAGCACGCGGTGGACGGCGTCGGCAACCTGGTGGTGCGGGTGCCCGCCACCCCGGGCTGCGAGGGCCGCGCCGCCACCGTGATCCAGGGCCACATCGACATGGTGTGCGAGAAGGAGCCGGGCCTGGCGCACGACTTCGCCACCGACCCGATCCAGGTGGTGCTGGCGGACGGCGTCGTCACCGCGGTGGGCACCACCCTGGGCGCCGACAACGGCATCGGGGTGGCCTGCGGCATGGCCATCGCCGACGATCCAGGCGCCGTGCACGGCCCGCTGGAGCTGCTGTGCACCATCGACGAAGAGCGCGGCATGACCGGCGCCTTCGGCCTGCAGCCCGGCTTCGTCACGGCCACGCGGATGCTGAACCTGGACACCGAGGAGGAGGGCGCGCTGTACGTGGGCTGCGCCGGCGGCGGCGACGTGGACACCCGCTGGGCCGTGCAGCGCGAGGCCGCGCCCGCCGGCTACGTGGGCCGGACGCTCACCGTCAGCGGGCTCGTGGGCGGCCACTCGGGGCTGGACATCCACCGCAACCGGGCCAACGCCATCAAGCGCCTCGCGTGGATCCTCTGGCGCGCGCACCTGGCCGAGATCCCGTTTCAGATCGAGCACTTCGAGGGCGGCAGCATGCGCAACGCGGTGCCGCGGGACGCCTGGGTCACGCTGGCGCTGCCGGGCGATCGGGCCGAGGCGTTCAGCGCGCTGGTGACCACGCTGCGGGCCGAGCAGCGGGCGCTCTTCGGGCGCACCGATCCCAACCTCGCGCTGACCCTGGCCGAGGCGCCGGTGGGCACGCCGTGGACCGCCGCGCTGACGCAGCAGGTGCTGAGCGCGATCGTCGCGACGCCCAGCGGGGTGGCCGCCATGAGCCCCGACGTGGCGGGGTTGGTCGAGACCAGCAACAACCTCGGCGTGGTGCGCACCACCGAGGCAGCCGTCGAGCTGGTCAACTGCACGCGCTCCAGCCGGGGGCCCGATCTGGAGGCCCTGCGGGAGAGCATCCGCGCGATCCATCGGCTCGCGGGGGCCGAGGTGATCCTCGAGCCCAGCTACCCCGGCTGGCAGCCCGATCTGAGCTCGCCGCTGCTGGCCCAAGTGCAGGCGGTGCACGAGGCCGAGTTCGGCAAGCCGGCCGAGGTGAAGGCGATCCACGCCGGGCTGGAGTGCGGGCTGCTCAAGCGCGCCTACCCGCAGATGGACATGATCTCGATGGGGCCGGACATCCTCGGCGCCCACTCCCCCAGCGAGCGCCTGAGCGTGGCGTCCACGGCCAACTTCTACCGGCTGGTGAAGGCCACCCTGGCCGCGCTGGGCTGAGCTTGGGCTGGCCCGCCGGACCCCTTCAAACGACTCGCGGCGGCGCGAGCGGGGGTGATACACCGCCCCCTGGGTGCTTCCGGACCCTTCATCACGTACAGCCCGCCGCCTTGGGCGGCATTGGAGCCCGCCGTGTTCTTGCTCGACGCCGCCGCGATCTTGCTGTGCCTGGCCGCCGTCATGGGCCTGATCAACCACCACCTGTTCAAGCTGCCCTTCGCCATCGGCATGCTCGTGGCCGGCCTGCTGGCCTCGCTCGGCGTGCTCGGCATCGACGCGCTGGTGCCCTCCCTCGACCTGGCGCCCCGGGTGCGCGCCGCCGTGCTGCAGGTGGACTTCGCGAAGGCGGTGCTCAGCGGCATGCTCAGCCTGCTGCTGTTCGCCGGCGCCCTGCACACCGATCTGGGGCGGCTGAAGGCGAAGGCCGCGCCCATCCTCACCCTGGCCACGGTGGGCGTGGTCATCAGCACGGCCGTCGCGGGCGGCGCGGCCTGGCTGGTCTTTGGCGCCGTCGGGCTGGACCTGCCCTTCACCTGGTGCCTGGTGTTCGGGGCCCTGATCACGCCCACCGATCCCATCGCGGTGCTGGGCATCATGAAGGCCGCCGGCGCCCCCAAAGAGCTCGAGATCAAGGTCATCGGCGAGAGCCTGTTCAACGACGGGATCGGGGTGGTGATCTACTCGGTGCTGCTGACCCTGGCGATCAGCCCCGACGGCGGCCTGGTCGCGGGCGAGGTGAGCGTGCTGCTGGCCAAGGAGGTGCTGGGCGGGGTGGGCCTGGGCCTGGCGGTGGGCGTGCTGGCCGAGCGCGCCCTGCGCACCCTGGACGAGGCCAACCTCGAGATCCTGATCACCCTGGCCGCCGTCTTCGGGATCAACCTGGTGGCCACCCGCCTGCACGTCTCGGCCCCGCTGGCCGCGGTGGTCGCCGGCCTGCTGCTGGGCAACCAGGGGCGCGCGACCGCCATGAGCGAGGGCACCCAGGGCGCGCTGGACACGGTGTGGACCTTCATCGACGAGGCCCTGAACGCCCTGCTGTTCCTGCTGATCGGCGTGGAGTTCTTCGCCATCGACTACAGCCGCAGCGACTACCTCATCGCCGCCGCCGTGCTGGTGCCGGCGGTGCTCGGCGCCCGCCTCATCGGGGTCGCGGTCCCCGTGTCGGTGCTGCGCGCCAAGCTGGCCATCGGCAAGGGCACCATCCGGCTGCTGACCTGGGGCGGCCTGAAGGGCGGCATCTCCATCGCCCTGGCCATGAAGCTGCCCGAGTTCCCAGGCCGCAACGCCGTGCTCACCGCCACCTACGCGGTGGTGGTCTTCTCCATCGTGGTGCAGGGCCTGACCGTGGGGCCCCTGATCCGCCGGCTGGCCGCCAAACGCTGAGCCCGCCGCCGCCCGAGCCCCCGCGGTCGCGGGGCGCCCACAGGCGCGTCGGGTACAGGCGCTTTGCGTCGAGGGTCGGGCGGCCTGCTAGCGCGGGCGGGGGCTGACGTACTCGTCGGTGCGCACGCCCAGGATGGCCCCGTCGGGCCGCCGGGTGGCGGGGGGCACGTAGCGCACGGGCACCCGCGCGATGCGAAAGGGCCCCGGCGCCAGCGGCCGGCCCTGCGGGGCCTGCGCGAAGTACACCAGCAGCGCGTTGAGCCCGCCCTGGGGATCGTCGCCGACGGGCAGGGTGTCCACCAGGCGCACGTTGCGCACGGTCCAGCGCAGGCACTGGCGCTCGCGGATGGCCACGCGCACGGGCTCGACGGTCTCGCGGGGCGGCGCCTCGCGGGGGTACACCACCACGGTGAGCTGGCGGCCGTCCTCGCCCTGCACCGGCGTCCAGCTGCTCGACGGCAGCGCCAGCACCTGCCCCTCGCGCTCCACGGCCACCGGCGGGCCGTAGGCGTCGTCGCCGGCGTCCCGCCAGGCCAGGGTGGGGGGCGCCCCGGGGGTCCAGCGCAGCGCGCCGACGCCGGCCGTGGTGCCGGGGCTCACGGTGACCACCTCGACCCCGTTGAGGAACTTGAAGGGATCGGCCACGGGCGCCTGCTCCAGGCCCTCGTCGTCCACCTCGTAGCGGTAGGCCTCGCCCAGCCGGCTGGGCGGATCGGCCGTGCGCGGATCGGTGCGCTCGCGGATCTCGTCGCCGTTGGGCACGCCGTCGCCGTCCAGATCGCCCACGTCGTCGGCGTGCAGGTAGTCGGTGCCCAGGGCCAGCTCCAGCCGCTCGGGCAGGCCGTCGCCGTCGGTGTCCACCAGGGTGGCGTCGGTGCCCAGGGTGCGCTCGTCGCAGTCGGTGAGCCCGTCCAGATCGCTGTCGGCGGTGGGGCGCAGCGCCTCGCAGGCGATGGGCGCGTCGGCCACCCGCGGGTCGAAGCCCGTCAGCCGCTCCACGTGGTCGGTGAGGCCGTCGCCGTCGGTGTCGGCCCGCTGGGGATCGCTGCCCCCCGCGATCTCGTCGGCGTCCGACAGCCCGTCGCCGTCGCTGTCGGGCACCGGCCCCGCTGGGCTGGGCAGGGCGTTGACGTTGGCCACCACCAGCCGCTTGGCGGCCAGCTCGCCGTCGCGGTCGAACAGGCCCAGCCGCGTGAAGTCGAGGGCGGCGGGGCTGGGCACCGACAGCGCGCGCCCGCCGCCGGCGAAGGCCAGCCGCGCGTGGCGGGCGGCGATGGTGGCGTTGAGGGCGTCGTCGCTGGGCGCCAGGAGCTGAACGGTGTGCAGCACCAGCCCGGCGGCGCCGGCGTCGGCCACCACCCCCTGCAGGTCGGCCAGCCGCGCCAGATCCAGGTCGGTCTGGCAGGGCACGCTGGGCTGGTCGCCGCGGGCCTCGACGCAGGCCCGATCGCCGGCGGGGCAGCAGGCGCGGGCGGCGGCGGCAGGGCGGGGCGGCCCGGCCTCGACCAGCACCACGACGTAGCGGGTGAGCACCGACACCCCGGCGGGCGTGGCGGCCAGATCGTCCTCGATGACCGCGCCCGCCACCCGCAGGCCGTCGGCCGTGTCGCGGCAGCGCCCGGCGTCCAGGCAGCCCTGGGGCAGCGACAGCTCGGTGATGCCCGCCAGCAGCTCGCCGGGGTTGCGGCTGAAAGCGCCGTCGTCGGGGGCCAGCCGCGTGGCGCGCCCGGCGAAGCCCACCACGGCGACCTCGAAGCCCGGCCGGCTCAGGGCCGACTGGGCCAGATCGCTCAGCCGGCGGATGCGGTCGCCCGCCGGGTCGTAGTCGCTGAACAGCGGGCCGGCCGCGCGATCCACCACCAGCACCACCTTGACGGGGAACCGGCCGACCTCGGCGTCGTCGGTGCAGACCCGGCCCGTCAGCGCGACCCGGTCGGCCTGAACGGGCGCCTGCCGTCGGTCGTACAGCCCGGCCTCGGTGCAGCTCAGGCCCAGCAGCGCGAGCCCCGCCAGCAGCGCCCACCGACCCAGGGGGCGCCTCACAGCGCGCACCCGGCGGCGCAAGGGCGACCGTCGTCGCCGTCGGGTGCCGACGCGCACACCCCGGCCACGCAGGCCTGGCCGGCGCCACACACCACGCCGATACAGGCCCGGGTCAGCGACACCCGCGCGCGGTCACCCTGCAGGCGGCCGTGGCCCTCGACCACCGCGACGCCCTCGGCGAGGCCCTGCACCTCGACCCACGCGCCGGCGGGCTGGGCGGGCACGTCGATGACCAGCAGCGAGGTGCACGCGGTGTCCGGCGCCTCGGCTGGGCCAGCGTCGGGCGGGCCACCGTCGGGGCCAAGGTCCAGCGCGCCGGGGTCAAGCCCCGCGTCTTGGGCGGCGTCCAGCGCCCCGCCGTCCCGCGGCGCGCTCGCCAGCGCCACCAGGTCCCGCACCCCCGCGAAGCGCACCGCCTCGCGGTCGGGCGAGCGCAGGGTCAGCCGCACCTGCTGCACGTCCACGCCGGGCGTCAGATCGCTGCACAGCCGCACCTGGGCGACGGGATCGGCCGCACAGCCCATCGCGAGCAGCAGGGGCACAAACACACGGGGCAGGCGAGGGGCGGGGGTGCGCATGGCGGGAGCATACCGGCTGCGGTCAGGCGTGCCGAGAGACACGCCACAGCGCGCGCCCCCGGCGCGGGGGCAGCGCGGGATCAGAGCCGGTAGGGGAAGCGGAAGTGCAGCTTCAGGTACGCCTGCCCGATGTGCCAGATGCTCTGATCCAGCTCGCCCAGCGCGAAGATGGGGCCGCCCACCTCTTGCGGCGGGTAGAACATCGACGTCCAGCCCACGCTGACCAGGAACGACGTCGACAGCGGGATCTCCAAGTCGGCGGTGGCGTCCAGCCCGGGGCGCAGGAAGTGCGTGGTGCCCAGGGTGGGCAGGTCGCTGTCGATGTAGGCGTAGGTGAGGTCGAGCCCCACGCCGATGTGCAGGCGGGGCACGCGGAGCAGCGGCAGCCCGATGGAGACGGGCCGGAAGTTCACGCCCCACATCTGGGTGTGGTCGATCTTGGGCGACAAGAAGAGCGTGTCGGGGATGAAGATCGAGGGGCTGACGCGCACCTCGTTGAGGCCCTTGGCCATGCCCCGGTACTTCTTGGGCACGCGGTGCAGGTTCTGCTTGATGAGGGCGGCGTCGAGGATCGCCTGCACCGACACCTTCAGCCCGGAGTGCAGGCCGTCGTCCTGGATGGGGCCGGTGATGAAGTGCACCGCCGGCCCAATGCCGATGTCCACCGGCACCTCGAGGGGCGCCTTCGACCGGGCGGCGGGGGCTGGCCGCCGCTTGGGCGGCGCCGGGCGCTTCGCCGGGGCCTTCTTCTTGGTGGGCGTGCGGGTCGCAGCGCCCTTCTTCGTCGCGCCCCGCTTGACCGTGCCGCGCTTCACCGTGCCGCGCTTGCTGGTGTTCTGGCAGGCGCCCGCCGGGTCGGGGGGCGAGGCGGCGAGGGCGAGGGTGGGCGGCGCCATCAGCGCCAGGCAGCACAGCATCCAGAGTCCGCGGGGCATGGCTCTCCTCCAGGTCGGGGCCCGTGTCAGGGTGGATCAGCGCGCCGGCGTCCGGCGCATCCCCGAGCCTGGCGCCTGGGTTCCCACGCGCTGGCGAGGTCGGGGACGACCACCCGCTCTCTCCGTCGGCCTATCGGCGGGCGGGCCTGTGCGCAAGGTCGCCGCGACCCTCAGCCGCTGCACGCCCGCTCGGCCGATGGCCCGCTTGGGTCCGGGGTCAGGCCGCCGCGCAGGCCACGGCGCGGGCCGCCGGGATGACCTCGGCCAGGGTCGCCAGGTGCACCGCCGCCCGCTCGGCGCGGCTGGGCACGCCGGGCAGCCCCGCGCCGGGGCGGGCGGCGCGGGCCCGCGCCACGTAGGCCGCGCTCACGCCGTCGAAGGCCGCCGCGGCCGCGGGGCGGGCCTCGGGGTGCGCGGCCAGCAGCCACTTCAGGGTGCGCCAGCCCAGCTGCGCGTGGGCCAGCTCGTCCGCGGCGATCCGCCGCCACACGGCGGCCACCACCGGATCCGCACTGTCGGCCGCCGCCGCCGCCGCCTCGGCCGCGCCCAGGGTCTCGCCGATGCAGGCCTCGGCCACCAGCGCGCGGGCCACCGCCGCCGGGTCCGTCTCCACCGACAGGTCCCCCAGCGCCAGCGGCCCCGGGCCCACGGGGGCCTGGGCGTAGGCGCTGGCCAGCCCGTAGGCCAGCTGCGCGTGCACCACCTCGTCGGCGGCGGCCTGCTGGGCGTCGGCCAGCAGATCGGGCGGCGCGCCCAGGGCCATCAACTGCAGGCTGGCCTTGGCGAAGCTCGCCACCGAGGCGTGCTCCAGGGCCGCGATGTGCGTCCAGAACGCCACCAGGGCCTCGCCGTCGGCCGGCGACACGGCCTGCGGGCACAGCGCCGCCGCCCAGTCGCTCCGGCCGGCCGGGGGGGCCAGCCGCGGCGCGCCTGCGACCCACAGGGGCCGCCCGCACGCGCCCTGGGACGCGCACTGCCAGACGCCCGTCTGGTAGTCGGCGGCGCACGCTTCGAAGCTGTCGGGCCCGCAGTCCACGTTGCTGCGGCAGGTGTCGTCGGCGGTGCGGCAGGCCAGCGCGTAGGTCACGCCGCAGCCGTCGTCGGACGCGCTCAGCCCGCACTCGCCGTCGCCGCAGGCGGCGTTGGTGGCGCAGGTCGCGGTCACACAGCGGGATCCCTCGGCGGCGTCGCACAGACAGATCTGGTCGGCGCCGCAGTCGGCGTCCGCCTCGCAGCCGTAGGCGCAGCCGCAGTCCGCGGCCTGCTTGCCCCCCAGGAACACCTGCACGCAGCGGCCGTGGGGCCGCGCCTGGCAGTCGCTGTCCACCGCGCACTGGCCGCCCCCGCCCTCGGGGCAGGCCGCGCCGGGCGGCGGCCCGGGGCACGCGCTGGGCGCCACGCGGTTGAGCGAGCCGTCCTCGCAGCGCACCCAGCCGCTGGGGCCGCCGGCGGCGTCGAGCACAGGCTCGGCCTCGCCACAGGGCCCCGGGGGCGGGGCGCCGTCGGGGGGCAGCGCGTCGCCGGGCGGCGGGCCCTGGTCTTGCGGGGGGCGCCCGTCGGGCTGGCCGAGGTCGGCGAGGGGGCCCGCGTCGCGGCCAGGCCCCCGATCCGGCGTGGGCCCCCCATCCGGCGTGAGGCCCCCGTCGGTGCGGCCGCCCGCCCGCATGTCGGGCCCGGCGTCGTCCGCAACGGCCCGGATCGGCTCCTCGGTCTCGCAGCCCGCGCCCAGCGCGGCCAGCAGCGACGCCTGGAGACTCTTGACCAACCACTCGTAGCGCATCGCGACCCCTGTCATCGTGCCAGCGTGACCCTGCCAGCTTGACCGACCGGGCGGCGCTGCGCCACAGACATCCTGCGCGCCGTGGGCGGCGCCGCGGTGCTACGCTGCGCGGGGAGGTGTCCATGCACGCAAACAGCCTGGCTCGGTTGGCCCTGTGGACCTTGGGGGCCGCCCTGGCGGGCGCCTGCACCGACGGCGGCGGCGCGGCGACCGGCCCGGATGGCGGCCCACGGGCGGACGCTGCGGCCGCTGCCGACGGGACCGCGGCGGACGCCGGCCCGTCCGACGCCAGCCCGCTGGACGCCAGCCCCGGCGCGGGCCCACTCGACGCGGGCCCACTCGACGCTGACGTGCCGGACGGCGCCGACGCGGCCGCCCCCGGCTGCGAGGCGGCGGCCGCCACCACCGCCGATCAGCTCGCCGCGCACTACGCCCCCCATGGCGGCCGCGCGGCCTTCCCGGCGGCCCACGTCGCGCTGCTCGAGGCTACCCTGGCCGCCGACGATCTCACCGCCTGCGGCGACATGGCGCAGGCGCGGGCCACGCTGGACGCCGTGTGGGCCGACTGGCCCCTGAGCGATCCCAGGTGGTGGGGCGTGCCGTCGCCCTTCGGCACCAACGTGGGCCGCCCGGTGGGCTACTACGCGCTGCGCATGCTCGACGCCATCACCGCGCGGGGCCTGGGGCCCGTGGTGGCGCCCGATCCCGTGCGCCTGACCGTGCTGCTGGTGGGCTGCTCCGAGGGCCTCCAGCCCCGGGACTGGGCCGAGCTCGAGGCGGGCACGGGCGTCGACTACCGCGGCGCGCTGGCGCCCGGGCTAGCCGCGGACGACCACCGGGTGCTCCGCGAGAGCCTCGATCTGTTCGGCCGCTACGTGACGGCCCTCACCGACGGCCGGCTGGCGCTGGAGATCGCCTTCCAGCCGCTGCCCGACGTGTGCCTGCCGGCCGTCAGCCAGGCCGCCCCGGTGCGCCTGGCCAGCGTCGACACCGCGCCCACCTGGGCGGGCGTGCCCGACGACGTGCTGCGCACCACCGACTGGTTCTGGGTGATCTACCCCTCCCGCGTGCCCGACCAGTACCCCGACTTCGAAGACACCGAGTTCATCACAGGCGGCATGGGCCTGGCCCCCAACGGCGGCCCGCTGTTCATCAGCGACGACCTGTGGCTGCTGCGCAAGCCGCCCCACTTGGGGGACGGCCCCATGAGCGCCGTCGAGCGGCGGGTGTACCTGCCGCAGTGGCTGCAGCATGAGTTCTTCCACCACCTGTTCCGTGTGTTCCCCGAGTTCGACCTGGAGGCCCAGGGCCACCAGTGGTTCGACCGCGACACCTGGCCCGCCGACTTCGTGGGCGCCTGGGAGCCCGACTACTACGCCGAGGCCCTGAGCAAGCGCCTGCGCGGCGCCGAGCCCCCGCCCCACGTGCGCCTGCGCTACCGTGGCCCCACCGACGCCGAGCGCGCGGGCCTGACCCTGGACGCGCTGGTGGGCACCTACGTGCGCCTGCCCGAAGAGAACCCCTGGCACCGCGGCCGCATCGAGGCCACGCCCACCGGCGCCCGCTGGATCAACGAGGCCGGTGTGTCGTGGGGGCTGATGCCTGATCTGGCGGCCGGCCGGCTGCGCAGCGGCCCCGACAACCCGTACTACCGGCCCGAGGCGCCCGACCAGAGCGACTTCCGCGTCGAGCTGGCCCGCGACGCCGACGGCCGCTACCGCGCTGGCGTCGTGCGCGGCTTCACCTTCGGTGGCGAGCTCTACACCCGCCAGCCGTAGCAGGGGGCCCCATGTCCACCGCCATCCACCAGCAGCGCCCGCCGTCGCGCATCCTCGACCCCGAGGGCCCGCTGCTGCTCTGTGCGCCGGCCGTGCAGCACACCCCCAGCCTGGTGCGCGCGATCCACGCCAGCCTGCCCGCGCTGCGGGGGTATATGCCCTTCGCACACCTCACGCAGGACGAAGACACCCAATACACCCGGCTGGCGCAGGTGAGCGCCGACTACTGGCGGGGCGACGACTATCACATGCACCTGTTCGACCCGCGGGCGCCCGACGAGGTGCTGGGGTGTGTCGGGCTGCACCGGCGCACCCTGCACCGCCACGGGCTCGAGGTGGGCTACTGG
>JAUHVS010000869.1 GCA_030424955.1 bacterium
CATCCGTCAGCCCTCGGGCTGCTTCGAGCAGACCAGCAGCAGCAACTACCCCAACGTGATGGTGCTGCAGTACCTGCAGAGCAACGACGTGGCCGACCCCGCGCTCGTGCAGCGCACCCAGAAGCTGCTCGACCAGGGCTACAACAAGCTCGTGAGCTTCGAGACCAAGTCCAAGGGCTACGAGTGGTTCGGCCAGAGCCCGCCCCACGAGGCCCTCACCGCCTACGGCGTGCTCGAGTTCATGGACATGAAGGGCGTGTACAGCAACCTCGACGAGGCCATGGTGCAGCGCACCGTGCAGTGGCTGAAGGGCCGCCGCGACGGCAAGGGCGGCTTCCAGCGCAACGCCCGCGCCCTCGACAGCTTCGGCCGGGCCGACCCCGAGATCACCGACGCCTACATCACCTACGCGGTGACCGAGGCCGGCCTGGGCAGCGAGTTCGGCCCGGAGGTCGCGGCGCAGGCCAAGATCGCCAAGACCACCGGCGACGCCTACCACCTGGCCCTGGCCACCAACATCCTGCTCAACGTGCCCGAGCGCGCCGCCGAGGCCGACGCGGCCCTCGCCCGCCTGGTGGCCCTGCAGGACGCCAACGGCGCGTGGCTCAAGGCCGATCACAGCATCACCCGCAGCACCGGCGTGAACCTGCACATCGAGACCACCGCCCTGGCCACCCTGGCCATGATGGAGCGGCCGATCTACGCGGCGCAGGTGCGCAAGGCGATGGAGTGGATGGCCAACAACCGCAACGGCTTCGGCCAGTGGGGCGCCACCCAGGCCACCGTGCTCGCGCTGAAGGCCATGACCGAATACACCGTGCGCAACCGCGCGACGCCGAGCGACGGCAGCCTGCGGATCGTCGTCAATGGCGTCACCGCCGAGACCTTCAACTACAAGGCCGGCCGCCGGGAGCCCATCGTGTTCACGGGCCTGGGCAAGCACTTCAAGGCCGGCAAGAACAGCGTGCAGATCGTGCACACCGGCGAGGGCGAGCTGCCCTACAGCCTGGCGGTGGAGTACGTGGCGATGAACCCCGCCACCCACCCGCAGGCGGCCGTGGCCATCGAGACGGCCCTCGCCCGCGATACCGTGAAGATGGGCGAGAACGTGCGCCTGACCGCGACGGTCAAGAACACCACCCAGCAGGGCCAGCCCATGACCCTCGCGCGCATCGGCTTCCCGGGCGGGCTGACCTATCAGACGTGGCAGCTCAAGGAGCTGGTCGAGAAGGGGCAGATCGCCTTCTACGAGACCCGCCCCCGCGAGGTCATCGTGTACTTCCGCCAGCTTGCCCCCGGCGAGACCCGCGAGATCCCGCTGGATCTGGTGGCGATGATCCCCGGCCAGTTCACGGCCCCGGCGTCGACGGCGTACCTGTATTACACCGACGACAAGAAGTTCTGGGCCAAGGCGCTCACGGTCAAGGTCACCCGCTGACAGTGCCCGGCGATCCGCCCCCGGACGGGGCCCCCGACCGTCCCCTGCTGAACTGCGGGCAACCGACGCCCCGTGACCCGAGCGCCGAGTGACATCCCGCTCCCGCAGCGCGAGCCCGTCGAGCAGGTCGGGCCAGGCGCCTGCCGTGCCTGCGGTGATGGGCTCGACCCGTCGCGCCGGCTGGGTGTGGGTCCATTGTCGGCCCTGTGCGGTGGGTGCGTGCAGGCGGCTGACGGCCTGCAGCCCTGCCGCCCAGACCTAGGGCTCCCGCGGTGTCGTCGCCGTGTTGCGTGCTCTGGCACAGCGGCACCATCGAAGGCCAGCAGGCGCCCCATTCGCTGGCGGTGAGTTGAGCGGGCGTATAGCTTGGATCGCGCGGTGGGAGGTGAGCCATGCAACACGGCGGGATCTTGGCGCTGGGGGCGCTGCTGGTGGCGGGCTGCGTGCTTGATGGTGACGACAATCGCGCAGAAGCGGGCCTGCTGGCCGCGCGTCTGCCTTCTGGACAGCCTGTGTCCTTCGGCTACCAGCAAAGCGCATACGGCGCCCCTGGGTGCTCTGACAGCTTCGACGAGCCGTTGGTGTGCGACGGAGGCGCTCAGGTCGTCACATGGCTGGCCTACTATGACAACAACGAA
>JAUHVS010000095.1 GCA_030424955.1 bacterium
TGGGTGTAGACCACTAGGTTGACCGGGTGCGTGTAGTCGGCGTGCACGATGACGTCCGGGTTGTCGTCCTCGATGCCCTCGGTCCAGATCTCCAGGTCTTCGGGCAGGTCGATGTTCGAGCCCTCCGCGCGGCGGATGATGGCGTTCACCAGGGTCTCTTCGCTGGCCGTGTTCGAGCGCCGGGCGTCGAGGGCCTCGGACTCCATGATGCTCTTGAGCTGCGTCCGGTTGACGTAGACGAGCGAGTACTGCACCCCCAGGAAGATGAGGATGCCGAGCACAGCGAGCTTGGCATAGAGCTTGTAATCCATCGGTCCCCCCTCGGCGTTCGGATCGGCGGCAGTATGGGCAGAACGTCGGCGGATGCCAACCCGCCCGCCCGTGAGCGCCTGCGGGCGCGGGCTACGGGTCGCCGGGCGTGAAGTAGCGCGACACCAGGGACAGCAGGGTCTCGCTGAAGCGCCGGAAGCTGACGGGCTTGGTATAGAACTCGTCCGCGCCGCGGGCCAGGCTGGCGCTGCGGTCCTCCTCACGGGCCGACGTGGTCAGCATGATGGTGGGGATGTGGGCCAGCTCGGGGTCGCCCTTGATGGCCTCGAGCACCTCAAGCCCCGACAAGCGCGGCATGTTGATGTCGAGCAGGATCAGGTCGGGGTGGGCCCCGGCGCGCAGGCGGTCCAGCGCTGAGGGGCCATCGGGCGCGACCTCCAGCAGCACCGTGGTGCCGAGCGGCCGGAGCGCGCGTCGCAGCAGCAGGACGTGATCGGGATCGTCTTCGACGACCAGCAGTTGGCGGCCAGCGGCCTGTGCCATCTGATGGAGCCCCCTCAACAGCCGCGCCCCCCCGGGCGCATGCTCGAAGCGTGCGCTTCGCGTCGGCCGAGGTCAATGGTGTGAGCCTGATTGACCAGATGAGGCCGCCGCCGGCTCGGATCAGCCGCCCAGGGCGGCCAGCCGGTAGCCCACCGAGATCCGCCCGAGGTTGAACCAGCCGCCCGTGATGCGCTTGCGGGTCAGATCGGGATCCTCGATGAGCTCTTCCTCGGTGGGATCTTCGAAGCGGTAGGCCAGGAAGTCGAACTGGCGGCCGTACGCGGCCTCCAGGAAGAACAGGCTGTGGGGCCCCGTGCGCCACTGGACGCCCAGCACGGCGGTGGGGCCCACGCTGGCCTGGTTGAGGCCGGCGGGCTCCAGGTCGTAGAAGATCGCGTCGCCCGCGAGGCCCGAGTAGACGCCCCAGGTGGGCGTCTCGTACCAGTGGGCCAGCACCCGCAGCTGGGCCAGGATGTCGAGGGCGGTGTCCTCCGCCTGCGCGGCCGGCGACCAGGTGGTGCCGAAGCCGAGCGCCGCGTCGACGCCGACCTCGATCAGGCTGGGCGTTCGCCAGCCGAACCCCACCCCGAACAGGCCGTTGACGTCCGGGCGCAGCTCGCTGAGCTGGTCCGTGAGGTAGCTGAGGGTGTCGCCCAGGTACACGCCGCCGAAGCCCCCGACGAAGAAGCCGGGGGCGCGGGGGTCGGGGGTGTCGACGGGGCGGCCCGGCTGGGCGCTGCGCGGGGGCAGGTCCAGCAGGGGGTCGAAGCCATCGGGTTCGGTGGCCTGCGCCCACCCGGGGGCGGCGAGGCACAGGCACCCGGCAAGGAATCGCGAGAGCAGACGCATGGCGGCAGGATACCGGCGCCGGGTGTGCGATTGACAGGGGCCCGCAGCGCTCTCTACGGTCGCCCCCAATGGGCCCCCCCTCACGCCACCACCACCGGCCGCTCGCGGGCACGTCGCCGTGACGAGCCACCGCCCGACCGAGGAGCGCCGCGCCCAGATCCTGGCCGCGGCCCGCGACTGCTTCCTGGCGCAGGGCTACCACGCCACCAAGGTGGATCGCATCGCCCGGGCCGCCGGGCTGTCGAAGGGGGCGGTGTACTTTCACTTCGAGAGCAAGCGCGCGCTGCTCGAGGCCCTGGTGGAGGCCGAGTTCGGCCGCGCGCGGGCGGTGATCGAGGGGGCGCGCGACGCCGCGGCCGTCGATGGGGGGCTGCTGGCGTTGCTCTCGTTCCTGGGCGCGCCGGAGGATCCGCGCCACCGCTTCTTCCTGCTGACCGGCGAGCTGGCGGTGCACGACGCCGCGCTCAGCGCCCGGCTGCAGACCCACCACCGGCACATCATCGCCGCGATCGAGGATCTGGTGAGGCGCTGGGCGGCCGCGGCTGCCCTGTCGCCCGCTGAGGTGGGGGGGGTCGCCGTGCTGCTCAAGGCCATGGCGGATGGCCTGCAGGGGAGCTGGGCGCTCGGGGTCCCCGCCGACCGCGCGGCGCTCTTCCAAGGGCTGGCGGCGCTGACCCGGCTGGGCCGGCCCACCCCCTTGAAACCATGAGGCAAGCGGGCCAAGCTGCCCCCGCCATGCCGCCCAGCGCCCCCCCGATCGTCGATGCCCTCCGGGCCTGTGTGGGCGAGCGGCAGGTGTCCACCACGCCGCCGGACCGGGTCGCGTACGCGCGGGATCTGTGGCCCCGCAGCCAGCTCGACCGGCTGGCCGGCGAGGCGCCCCAGCGCCCGGCCGCGGTGGTCTGGCCAGCAGACGCCGCGCAGGTGGCCGAGGTCGTCGCCCTGTGCCGGCAGCACCGCGTGCCCATCGTCCCTTTCGGCGCAGGCTCTGGCGTGTGTGGCGGCACGCTGCCGATCCACGGCGGCGTGGTGCTCGACCTCAAGCGCCTCAAGGCCGTGCGACAGCTTCGCCCCGCCGACGGGATCGTGGAGGTCGAGGCCGGCTGTGTAGGGGAGCGCCTGGAGCGGTGGCTCAACCGCCAGGGGCTGAGCCTGGGCCACTTCCCCTCGAGCATCCTGTGCTCGACGGTGGGCGGCTGGGTCGCGACCCGCTCCGCCGGGCAGTGCTCCAGCCGCTACGGCAAGATCGAAGACATGGTGGTGGACCTCGAGGTGGTCGGGGGCGACGGCGTCGTGCGGCGCACGCCGCGCGCCGACGCGGGCGGCGTGGACTGGAACGCCATCTACGTGGGCAGCGAGGGCACCCTGGGCGTGATCACCGCGGCCACCCTGCGGGTCCAGCGGCTGCCGACGGCGCAGGCGTTCCGCGGCTGGCGGGTGCCCAACATCGAGGCCGGCGTCGAGATCATGCGCCGCGCCATGCAGGCCGGCCTGCGGCCCTCGGTGCTGCGGCTGTACGACCCGCTCGACACGCTGATGGTGGGCAGCGACGGGGACCGCAAGGCGGCCAAGGGGCCGCTGCACTCGCTCAAGCAGGGGCTGCTCGGCAAGGGCGGCTCGGGCCGAGGGCTCCGCTGGGCCCTGGGGCACCCGCGGCTGAGCAACGGGGCGGTGCGGCTGATCCCGCCGGGCTGCCTGCTGTTGGCGGTGAGCGAGGGCTCGGCGGCCGAGGCCCGCGCCACAGACGACGCCATCGCGGCCATCGCCCGGGGTGTGCAGGCCGAGGATCTGGGCGAGGGCCCCGCCCGCGCCTGGCTCGCCCACCGCTACGCGGTGTCGTTCAAGCAGAGCCGCATCTACGCGGCCGGCGCCTTTGTGGACACCTTCGAGGTCGCCACCACGTGGGGCGAGGTGCGCGGGCTGTACGACGCCGTGAAGGCCGCGGTCGGCCGCCACGTGCTGGTGATGGCGCACTTCAGCCACGCCTACCCCGGCGGCTGCAGCATCTACTTCACCTTCGCGGGCGCTGGGCCCACCCCGCAGGTGATGCGGGCGCGCTACGACGCCGCGTGGCAGGCCGGGCTCGACACCGCGGTCACCCGGGGGGCCGCCATCGCGCACCACCACGGGGTGGGCCTGTCGCGGGGCCGGCACATGGGCGCCGCCCACGGCGAGGCCCAGCGCTGGTTCGGCGCCCTGAAGGCCACCCTCGATCCCGACGGCATCTTGAACCCCGGCAAGGTCTTCAGTGAGGCGCCCCCATGAGCTGGCGCCTGGTCCACGATCCGGCGTTGGGCGAGTGCCACCGGGCGCCGTCGGGCGCCCGCTGTGTCGCCCCCCTGGACGGGGTCGCGCTGGCCGAGACCCTGGTGGGCGTGGCGGGGCGGCTGCGCAGCCGCGTGGGCCAGCCCGTGGCCGACGAGACTGAGCCCGGGGAGATCTGGATCGACCTCACGGCCTTCAGCGGCGTCGGCCCCGTGGATCCGGTGGGCCAGATCGTGCGGGCGGGGGGGGGCGCCACGTGGGGCGCCATCGAGGCTCGCCTGCAGGTCGATGGCCTGACCCTGGGCCCCGTGCCGGGCTGGCTGTGGGACCAGCCGGTGGCGCACACCCTCGACGGCGGCCGCCGGGCCCGGCCGTCGCCCGCCTGTGGCGAGCTGTTGGACCTTGTCATGGCGATCCAGGCGGTGCTGCCCGGCGGGGGGCTGACCCGCAGCGCCGTGAGCCCGCGGCGGGCCACAGGGCCGGATCTCGCGCGGGGCGTGGTCGGGGCTGAGGGGCGGGCTGGCGTCGTGCTGGGGGTGCACGTGCAGGCGTGGCCCTTGGCGGGGCAGGTGGGCTACCGGGCGACGCGCTTCGGGGGCTGGGCCGAGGCGCTGGCGGCCGGTCAGGCCGTGCTGCGCGCGGGGGCCCGGCCGCAGTGGTGGCGCTTCGCGCCGGCGCCCACGGGCGAGGTGGTCTTGACCGCGCGCTTTGGCGATCTCGCGGGGCTCGACCACTGCCTGGCGCGCTACGACGAGGCCGCCGGCGGGCGCCCCGACGATCCCGGCGCCGCGGAGGCGCTCGACGCCGCGTGCTACGGCCCGGGGGCGATCCGCCGCGTCGCGCCGACGCCGCGCTGGGTGGGCGCCCCGAGCGCGGCCGTCGGGCAGGCTGAGGCGACCGCCGACGCCGAGGTCTGGGATCTGCGCCCCGAGGGCGTCACCGTGTGCGGTGCAGGCGCGCCCCCCGCGGCGCAGGCTTCGGGCTGGGAGGCGCTGGCCGCCGCTGCCTTCGCCGCGCTGGAGCCCGCCCGATGACGTCACCCCTCGGCGCCCACCGGGCCGCCCTCGACACCTGCGTCTTCTGCCCCAAGCTGTGCCGCTTCGCGTGCCCGGTGGCCGAGGCCGAGGCCCGCGAGACGGTGACGCCGTGGGGGCTGATGACCCTCATCGACGACGTGGTGCGGGGCACCCGGCCGCTGGACGCCGAGGCGGCGGCGGTGTGGGCGCACTGCACCGGCTGCGGGCGGTGCACCGCAGTGTGCCACCACGCCAACCCGGTCTACGAGGTGCTGACGGCGGCCCGCGCGGCGGCGGCCGCGCAGGGGGTGGCGCCCCCCGAGGCCCTCGCGTGGGCCACGGCGGCCCCGGCGCAGAGCGCGCACCTGGACGCCCTGCCGAGCGGGGGCGCCGTGCAGCTGTATGCGGGCGCGGCGGACGACGCCGCGATCGGGGAGGCGCTGGCGCTGCTGCGGGCCGCCGGGTACGTCGGGCTGAGCCGCCCGACGGCGCCGCTGCCGGCCGGCTGGGCACGCGGCGCCGAGGTGGGCGAGCCCGTGCCGTGGTCCACCGCGGCCTTCGCGGGGGCCGAGCAGATCATCTGCCTGCACGCGGCGGACGTGCTCGCGCTCCGCGCGCACCCGCGAGACCCCGGCGCCGGCGCGCGGGCCGTGCACCTCATCGAGGCCCTGGACGGGCGGCTGCCGAGCCCCAGGCGACTGGCGGTGGCGGGCGACGTGGCGTATCTGGACCCCTGCCGCCTGGCGCGCGGGCTGTCTGTCACCGAGGCGCCCCGCCGGCTGCTGGCCGCCGTGGTCGGCGGCCAGGTGCACGAGGCCGTGATGGCAGGCGCCGAGGGCGGCTGCTGTGGGGCGGGGGGCGGCTACGCGGCCGTGGATCCCGAGGCGGCGGCGTGGGTGGCGCGCGAGGCCATGCAGGATCTGCCGGCGGTGCCGGTGGTGAGCGCGGAGCCGGCCTGCGCGGCGCAGCTGGCCACCGGGATCAGCGGGGCCACCGGGCCCGTTTGGCGATTGACGACACTGCTGGCCAGCGCGCTGGCGGGGGAGGGGCCCTGATGGGCGAGTCGGTATTCGTGGTCGTCAACCCGGCGAGCGCCGGTGGGCGCACGGGGCGGCGCTGGCCTGAGCTGGCCGCGCACCTGCGGCGCCAGGTCGGCGAGCTCGAGGTGGGCTTCACCGAGCACTCGGGCCAGGCGACCGAGTTGGTGCGCGCGGCGCTCAGGCGGGGGGTCGCGCAGGTGGTGTCGGTGGGCGGCGACGGCACCCTCAACGAGGTGGTCAACGGGTTCTTCGACGGCGACGGCGCGATCCCCACCCAGGCCACGCTGTCCATCGTGCCCACAGGCACCGGCGGAGACACCCGGCGCTCGCTGGGGCTGCCGGCCGACGCCCTCGAGGCCATCACGCACGTGGGCCAGCACCCCCAGCCGACGGACGTGGGGCGCATGACCTGCGTCGGCGCCAACGGGGCGCCGGTGTCGCGCTACTTCATCAACATCGCGAGCTTCGGCATCGGGGGGCTGGTCGACAAGCTGGTCAACGAGGGCAGCAAGGCCTTGGGCGGCAAGGCGAGCTTCCTGTGGAGCACCCTGCGGGCCGGGGCGAGGTACCGCAACCAGGCGGTGCGGCTGCGCCTCGACGGCGGCGAGCCCATGACCCGCACGGTGCTCAACGGCGTGGTCGCGAACGCCCGCTACTTCGGGGGCGGCATGCACATCGCGCCGATGGCGCGCATGGGCGACGGCCAGTTCGAGGTGGTCATCGTCGGTGACATGGGCTTCCTGCAGCTCAGCCGCAGCCTGCCGCGGCTGTACAAAGGCGAGCACCTGAGCCTGCGCGACGTGGAGCACGTCGCCGCCACCCACATCCACGCCGAGCCGGTGGACGCCGACGAGGTGGTGCTGATCGATCTGGACGGCGAGCAGCCCGGCCACCTGCCGGCGACGTTTGAGCTGCTGCCGGGCGCGCTGCGCCTGTGTCGTCAGCCGGAGCCCGAGGCTTGACCGAGCGGGGGCGCCGTCGGCTGGCGGATCTGGGCTGGGTGACCGTCGGCTCGGTGCTCACCTTCGCCAGCTTCCCGACGGCCTGGGCGCCCGACGTCAACCTGTTCTGGCTCATCTGGTTCAGCCACGTGCCGATCCTGTGGGTCCTGCGCGACAAGGCGCCGCGGGCGGCCTTCGGCTGGGGTCTGCTGGCCGGGACGATCATCAACGGGGGCGGGTACTACTGGATCGCCGATCTGCTGCAGACCTTCGGCCACCTGCCGCTGCCGGTAGCGTGGCTGGGCCTGGGGCTGCACAGCCTGCAGCTTGGCCTCATCTGGGGGATCTGGGCCTGGGCGCTCAGCCGGCTCGGCCGCGGGCCGGGCCTGTCCGTCGAGTGGACGGCGCCGATCGTCATGGTGGCCGCCGAGTTCCTCATGCCGCGGATCTTCCCGGCCTTCATGGGCAACAGCCAGTTCCCGTTCCTGCCGGTGATGCAGATCTGTGACGTGTTCGGCGTGAGCGCGGTGACGTTCCTCATCTACCGGGTCAACGCCAGCCTGTTCGTGTGGCTCCAGGGCTGGCGCGGCGGCCAGCGCCGACCGCCCCGGGGGCTGTGGATCACGGTGGCCCTCGTGGCCGCCACCCTGGGCTACGGCGCAGTGCAGATCAGCCGCTATGACGCCGCGGCCGAGGCGGCCCCGCACCTGCGCATCGGGCTGGTCGAGGGGGACGTGGGCATCTTCGAGCGGGAGCCCGCCGACCGGCGCCGCAACCACCTGCTCATCCAGCAGAACCTGTCGGCCGAGCTCGAGGCCGAGGGGGCCGAGCTGATCGTGTGGCCCGAGAGCGGCTACCGGGCGCAGTACCTGCCACGGGACGCCAAGGGCTTCCCGCCTGCCAAGACCCCGCTGGTGAAGACCTACCGCGACGACGTGCGCCAGGGCACGCCCTACGCGGATCGCGACCTGCCCATGCGCGGCTTCCGAACGCCGCTGCTCTTTGGCAGCACCACCGTGCGGCCGTCGCCGGGGCCGCGCTGGGAGGGGGACATCAACAAGATCCCCTACAACACCGCGTGGCTGCTCGATCGCGACGGCGCCGTGGCGGGGGTGTACGACAAGGTCTACCTGCTCGCGATGGGTGAGTACGTCCCCTTCGCGAAGTACATCCCGTGGGTCTACAAGCTCATCCCGGCGGCGGGGAACCTGGAGCCGGGGGACCGCGTCCAGGTGATGGAGGCGGATCTGTGGCCCGGCAAGGGCCCCGTGCGCATCGCCACCCTCATCTGCTACGAGGGGCTGCTGCCCCGCTTCGCGGCCCACTACGGGGATCAGCGCCCGCACCTGTTCATCAACATCACCAACGACGACTGGTTCGGCGCCAGCGCCGAGCGCTGGCTGCACCTGGTGTTGACCATCCCCCGGGCCATCGAGCACCGGATCCCGTTGGTGCGCGGCACGCTCACCGGCGTGAGCACCTTCGTGGACCCGGTGGGCCGCCTGCACGGCTGGACCTCGCCCAGCGGCGCCGAGCGCTTGATGCGCGACGTCGCCCTGATGCAGTCGAGCACCCTCTACCAGCGCATCGGCGATCTCTTTGCCTGGATCTGCGTGCTCCTCAGCGTCGGGCTGCTCGTCCGGGTGCGCCGCCGCGGGGCGGTGACCGCGTGAGCCGGCACGGCACGCGCCGGGGATGGCGCCGCCCCCGCGGCTCTGCTAAAAGCGCAGGCGTGCGTAGCATTCTCCTGGCCATGCTTGTCGCCTTGGGCGGAGCGGCGCACAGCGCGCCCCTCACCGGAGGCACCCTCGTCATCGACACCCCCGTCGAGGGCGCCGAGGTGCAGATCGATGGCGTGCTGGCTGGGGTGACCCCCTTGCCGGGCCCGTGGACCTTGCCCGCTGGGGCGCACACGGTGTCGGTGACGGCGCCCGGCCAGCCCCCCAAGACCTTCAGCGTGACGATCCAGGCGGGCAAGCAGTCGAAGGTGGCGGTGCTCCAGCCCGCTGAGGCGCCGGCCCCGGTGGCCGCCGTCGAGCAGCGCGTCGTGCACACCGGGCCGGGCTTCAGCCTCAGCACGGCGGGCTACGTCACCGCAGGCATCGGCCTCGCGGCCATCGGCGCGGGGGTCTACTTCGGCCTGAGCGCGGACGACAGCGCCAGCCAGGCGCGGGCGCTGAGCCCGCAGGATCCCGGCGCCACCCGGGCTGGCCAGCAGGGGCTCATCGATGACGCGGATCGGGCCGCCTTCACCGCCAACCTGCTGTATGGCGTGGGCGGGGCCGCCGTGCTCGCCGGCGCCGCGCTGGCCCTGTGGGCGCCGGACGGCCTGCTCGCGAGCGGCGTGACCGTCAGCCCGACCCTGCAAGGGGCTGCCCTGGTGGGGCGGTTTTGAGGGCGCGCTGGCTGTGGGCCCTGGGCCTCGCGGTGGGCAGCCTGGCAGCGGCCGGCCTGACCGCCTGCGCCCCCGACCTGCCGGGGCGCGCCTGTGGCGCCCCGACCGACTGCTTCTCGGGTGAGCGCTGCGTAGCGGGCGCGTGCCTCGCCGTCACCGGCGGCGCGGGCGCAGCAGATCTGGGGGGCGCGCCGGACGGCCAGCCCCCCGCGCAGGACGCCACCCCCGACCTGGCGCCGGCGGACGGCGGCGCCCTCGACCAGGGTGGCAAGGACGCCAGCGTCGACCCGCTGGACCTGGGCGACGTGGACCTGGGCGACGTGGACCTGGGCGTGGGTGACGCGGCGGCCCCCGACGCGGGGCTCGATCTGGCCCTGCTCGACGCGACCGCGCTGGACGCGACCGCGGTGGACGCCGCGGCGGGCGACGCGGGCGACGCCCCCGACCAGGCGGTGGACGCTGCCCTCGATGGGGGCCTCGACGCGCCCGACGCGGGGTGGCTGGACGCCCTCGCGCCCGACGCCCAGGCCGGTGGCTGAGACCGGGCCGCTCGGCGGCCTCACCCTCGACGCGCCGGTGCGCTTCGGTGACTTCACGCTCCTCAAGCGCATCGCCACCGGCGGCACCGCCGAGATCTACCTCGCCCGCCGGCATGGGCTCGAGGGCTTCGTGCGGCACCTGGCCATCAAGCGGGTGCTGCCACACCTGGCCGACAACCCCGACTTCGTGCAGCTGATCCTCGACGAGGCCCGGCTGGCGGCCCACCTGCACCACGGCCACATCATCGAGATCCACCAGGTGGGCGTGAGCGACAACCAGGCGTTCATCGCCATGGAGTACCTGCCCGGCATGGATCTGGGCCGGCTGGTGCGGGCTGCGCGCCGGCGCCGCCGCCGGGTGGTGGTGGCCCATGGCGATCCGGGGCTCGCCCGGGCCCTCGCCCACGCCATCGACGCCCTCGATCTGGCCGACGTGGTGGTCGCCCCTGGGCCGGAGGCCCTGCGAGAGGTCACCGACTCGGGCCCCGTGGATCTGCTCGTGCTCGACACGGCCGGGCTGGCCGCCACCCGCGATCCCGTGCTGGCGGCGGTCCAGGCGGCGCACCCGGAGCTGCTGCGCACGATCCTGGTGGGCCCGACGGGGGGGCGGGGCTTCGGCACCTACAGCGTGGTGGAGCCCACGTCGAACCCCGACGAGGTCGCCCGCCTGGCGGCGCAGGTGCTGGCCATGGCGCTGCCCCCTGAGCTGACCGTGCAGGTCATGCGGGCGGTGTTCGACGCCCTCGACTACGCCCACACCGCCAGCGACTTCGCGGGGCGGCCGCTCGAGGTCGTGCACCGCGACATCAACCCCAGCAACGTGCTGGTGTCCATCAACGGCTCGGTGAAGCTGGTGGACTTCGGCATCGCCCGCGCCACCACCACCCTGCGGCGCGAGGTGCGGGGCAACTTCGTGGGCACCTACGCCTACATGAGCCCGGAGCAGGCCAGCGGGCGCGCCGCCGATGGGCGCAGCGATCTGTTCTCGGTGGGCACGCTGCTCTACGAGCTGCTGGCCGGGGTCAACCCCTTCGCCGGCGACAACGAGTTCGCCACCATGCGGGCCATCCGCGAGTGCACGCCGGAGCCCCTGGACACGCTGCAGCCGGGGCTACCGCCGGTGCTCGGTGAGCTGACCGCGCGGGCCCTGGCGAAGGTGCCCGACGCCCGGCACCTGACCGCCCGCGACATGCTCCGCGACCTTGAAGGGGTGATCCGGCGCGACGGGGTCGATCTCAACCCCAAGCGCCTCGCCGGCTTCCTGGCTGTGGTGCACGGCCAGGCGGGGGTCGCGGCCTTTGGCGTGAGCGACACCGGCTACGCGCCGCAGCCGCCCCACGCCAACGGTGAGCCGTCCACCGACGGCAGCCCGCGGGACGCCGTGCGCGGTCAGCTGGCCCACGACGTTGCGGCGGCCGGGCGCGCCAAGCCCACGGCGTCGCGGGAAGAGTCCACTCAAGAGCGCGAAGAGCCCACCTACGACCGCTCGCTGGACCGGGAGCCCACCACCCTGAACCCGCGCCCGCTGCCGCCCGCCGCCGTGGATGGGGCCGCGGTGGGCCCGGCAGGCGTCGGCCAGCCGGGGGCGGAGCAGGCGCCGGCGACCCGGGGCACGCCCCCGTGGGTGTGGGGGATCATGGCCGCGCTGGCGGCGGCGGCGGCGGCCGGCTGGTGGCTCTTTCTTCAGGGCCGCGGCGGCGCCTGAGGGCCCCCCACCGGCGCGACGGGCGCCGAAAATCATCACGCGACACCGGTTGACAGCGTTTGGGGGGTGCTTAATGTGCGCCCCGTCAGCGGAACAGACCGCGATTTCAAACGCTTTTCAGCACAAAATCGGAGGCTCACATGGGCAAGATCATCGGGATCGACCTCGGCACCACGAACTCCGTCGTCGCCGTGATGGAAGGCGGCGAGCCCAAGGTCATCACCAACGAAGAGGGCGCCCGCACGACGCCGTCCGTGGTCGCCTGGGACAAGAACGACGACGTGCTCGTCGGCCAGGTGGCGCGCCGTCAGGCCATCACCAACCCCGAGAAGACCATCTTCAGCGCCAAGCGCTTCATGGGCGCGCGCTACACCGAGATCGCCAACGAGATCTCCCGCGTGCCCTACATCATCGAGAAGGGTCCGAACGACTCGGTGGTGGTGGCCGTGGGCAGCAACAAGCTCTCGGCCCCCGAGATCAGCGCGAAGGTGCTGCAGAAGCTGAAGGTCGCGGCTGAGAAGTACCTGGGCGAGTCGGTCACCGAGGCCGTCATCACCGTGCCGGCCTACTTCAACGACGCCCAGCGCCAGGCCACCAAGGACGCGGGCCGCATCGCTGGCCTCGAGGTCAAGCGCATCGTCAACGAGCCCACCGCGGCCGCGCTGGCCTACGGCCTCGACAAGAAGAGCGAGGAGCTCGTCGCGGTCTACGACCTGGGCGGCGGCACCTTCGACATCTCGGTGCTCGAGGTGGGCGAGAACGTGGTCGAGGTGGTCAGCACCAACGGCGACACGCACCTGGGTGGCGATGACTTCGACCTGGTGATCATCGATTACCTCCTGGACGAGTTCAAGAAGGAGAACGGCGTCGACGTGAGCAAGGACCGCATGGTCCTGCAGCGGCTCAAGGAGGCCGCCGAGCGCGCCAAGATCGAGCTGTCGAGCGTCGCCGAGACCGACATCAACCTGCCGTTCCTGACGGCGGACGCTACGGGTCCCAAGCACCTCAACCTGCGGCTCAGCCGCTCGAAGTTCGAGCAGCTGGTCAACGATCTGGTGGAGCGCACGCTGGAGCCCTGCCGCCGGGCGCTCAAGGACGCGGGCAAGACCGCGGGCGACATCGACGAGGTCATCCTGGTCGGTGGCTCGACGCGCATCCCGATGGTGCAGCGCGCGGTGGAGCGCTTCTTCGGCAAGGCGCCCCACCAGGGCGTGAACCCCGATGAGGTCGTGGCGCTGGGCGCGGCGGTGCAGGCGGGCGTGCTCGCGGGCGACGTGAAGGACATCCTGCTGCTGGATGTGACCCCGCTGTCGCTGGGCATCGAGACCCTGGGCGGCGTGATGACCACCCTCATCACCCGCAACACCACGATCCCGACCAAGAAGAGCGAGATCTTCTCGACCGCCGCCGACAACCAGAGCGCGGTGACCGTGCACGTGCTGCAGGGTGAGCGCCCCATGGCCCGCGACAACCGGACCCTGGGCAAGTTCAACCTCGAGGGCATCCCGCCCGCGCCCCGCGGCGT
>JAUHVS010000096.1 GCA_030424955.1 bacterium
CACCCCCCCACCCGCCCACGGGCTGTTCCACCCGGCCGCGTCGGTGCCGATGCTGACGCTGGCGGCGGCGCTGCACCACCCGGGGCCGTTCCACGCGCAGTTCGATCAGGCGGTGAGCGCGCCGACCCCCGCTGCGCGGCCGCCGGTGGTGGTCGCCCTGGGCGTGGGGCTGGCGGCGCCGGCCGCCGAGGCCTTCGCCGTGCGGGTGCGCGAGGCGGGCCTGTGCCCGGCGTGGCACAGCAGCCTGCGGGACCTGGGCCACGGCAGCTTCCTGGCGTTACCGCCGGGGGCGTGGGTGGTGGCCTTCGCGCTGGGATCGCAGGTGGCGGCCGCGCGGGCCCAGCTCGCCCTGCTGCCGCCCGACCGCCCCGCCAGCCTGCTCAGCGAGCGGGCCGACGACGCGGGGGGGGCGCTGGGGCTGTTCGGGCAGGGCCTGGTGACGCTGAGCGCGGCGCTGAGCCGGTTCGAGGTGCGGCCCACCCGAGCCGACGTGCCGGACTGGGGCGCCCGGCTCTACCGCGCGGCCCTGTAGCAGCAGGCTCAGCCGCGGCTCACTCGGGCGGGCAGTTCGTGGGCGCGTCGCCCATCGCGGGATCGCGGAAGGCCGGCCGCGCCCAGCCGGCGCACAGCTCAACGGGATCGAACACCATCGCAGGGGCCGCGACGTCCGCGGTCACGCCGGTGATGCGCCCGGCGCCGCCGGTCACCCGCACGCTCTCGGCGGCGTTGTCGGCCCAGGTAGCGTTCAGCACGTCCCCGCTGCCCGCGATCCACAGCCCCACGGCGCCCGACGCCTCGAAGGCGCAGCCCCGCACCGCGGCGAAGTCACCCAGCAGCTGAAGGGACGCGCCCTCGCCGCCCTGGCCGCCGTCGCGGAAGTCCACGTTCTCGATCTGCAGCACGCCGCCGGGCTGCACGACCACGCCGTGCCAGCCCCCCACGTTCGGGCCGTCGGCCCCGGCGCGGGCCTGCAGCTGGACGCGGTCCTCGCGGGTGCCCATGGCGTCCAGCGTGCCGCCGTCGGCGATCACCAGCCGGCCGCCGGCGTCGGCGTTCAGCGCGCCGCCGGCCGGCAGGCTGAAGGTGCCCGCGATCACCAGCTCGTCATCGAGGCGCAGGGGCGCCCCCAGGGCCAGCGCGAGCGTACCCTCGGCCGCGACGGTGATGGGCGCCCGCAGGCGGTAGGTGACGCCCTCGGGCTGGCCGCTCAGGGTCACCGAGCCGGTGACGTCGCCGGCGAGGCCGATGGCGTCCACCGCGTTGCCCTGCCAGTCATGCCCGCTGCCCACCGGGCGGCCGCCGAAGTGCACCGGGTGGGCCGACACGGGCCACTGCGCCCGGCGCACGACCGTGCCCTGCAGGCGGAAGACGCTCGCGTCGGCGTCGGGCAGGGCGATGGCGTCCCCCGCGAGATCGCTGAACACGCCGCCCAGCACCACCAGGGTGCCGCCGGCGGTCACCTCAAGGCCCGTGCCCCCGCAGTCCGTGACCTGCAGGCGGCTGAAGCTGGCCGTGCCTGCCGACTGCACGCAGGGCGCGGCGCCCGCGCCGGCCCCATGCACCACCAGATCCGTCAGGCTGCTGGCCGGCGTGGCGTCCGCGAAGCGCAGCCCGCCCCACGGGGCGTCCGGCGCGGCGGGCGCGAACACCACCACGCCCTCCTCGGTGGTGCGCAGCGCGCCCTGCACGTCCAGGGTGGCCCCGCCGTCGGCCAGCACCACCACCCCGGGCGCCAAGGTCACGTCGGCCTCGGCGGGCACGGTGTCGGTGGCCAGCCGCCAGGGGTTGCCCTCGGGGGTCAGCGCGCCCGTGGCCACCGCGGCGGCGTCCAGGGCCTGGCCCTCGGCCACCGGGGGCGTGCGCACGAAGCGCCCCACGCCCAGGCCGAAGCTGCCGCCGATCTCGACCCGCACGTCCTGCAGGCCCACGGGCGCCTGCGCGTCGGCGGGCAGCACGCCGGCCACCCGCTCGTCGTCGAGGCGCTCCAGATCCGTCAGGGCGATCTCGCCGATGCGCACCGCGTCGGGCACGGCCATGAAGGGCCCACCGTGCACCACCACCCGCTGGGCCGCGTCCACGGGCGCCCAGGCCGGCTGGGTGGCCGTCACCGACAGGTCACCCGAGGCCACCGCGCGGCCGCGCAGGGTGATCTCGAAGCTGCCCGCGTTGGTGCTCACGGTGATCAGCTGCTCGAAGCTGCCGTCCACCTCGGGGGCGAACTGCACCAGCACCTGGGCCACCTCGCCGGGCGCGGCGCTCGTGGGCACCTGGCCCTGGGGCACCTCGAAGGGCGCCTCGATGCCCGCCACGGCGTTCACCGTCAGCGTGGCCACGTCGCTGGTGTTGCGGATGAGCACGAAGTCGCCGCCCGGGGTGCCGGGGGCCAGCGCGCCGAAGTCGAGCACCGGCGTCTCGACCTCGGCCATGGGCACCACGCCCTCGCCGTCGAGGATCACCGCGAGGGGGGCCGCGCCCGGCACGTCGCTGACGAGCTGGATGGTCTGCTCGGCCGCCCCCGCCGCCTGCGGCTGGAACTGCACCACCAGGGTGCGGGACGCGCCAGCCGGCACCGAGATGGGCGGCATGCGGCTGCTGCCAAAGGGCGCCGCGAGGCCCTCGAGGGCGGTGACCTGCAGCGGGCCGTCGCCGTCGTTCTGCAGCACCAGATCGGCGCTCCCGGTCTCGCCCACGGCCACGGCGCCGAAGCTCAGCCGATCCATCGACACCACCAGCGCGCCCACGCCGGCCCCGGCGTCCGCGCCCCCGGCGCCGCCCATGCCCCCCGCGCCACCGGCACCGCCTGCGCCCCCCGCGCCGCCGACGCCCTCGTCGGCCACGGGCGTGGCCGGCGAGTCGCCGTCATCACAGCCCACGGCGAGCGCGAGCCCAACCCACAACACTGCCCACACCATGCGCGTCATGCCGAGTGACCTCCCCTGAAGTTTGGTGGCGGCCGCCCCACGGGTGGCCCTTGCTCGGCGGGAGTCTACGGGAAACCGCGCGGTCGACCGAAGGGATCCGCACCGCCCGCGCCCCCGCCCCGGCCAGGCCGTGGGCCCCCCCTCTGACGGGCGGCGGCCGGGCGGGCGGTGTGCGCCAAGGGGCGCCCGCGCTGACGGCGCGCGGAGCTTTCGCGCAGCGGCGCGGGGTGTGCTACCAAACCGAAGGAGAGCCCGTCTGACGAGGATGCTGCCCGCGTGAGCCCCCCGCGCCCCCGCACGAACCTGCCCGCCGAGCTGCTGAGCCTGGGCTACAGCGTGTCGCGCAAGCTCGGCCGCGGGAGCACGGCCGAGGTCTACGAGGCCCGCCACGTCGCCAGCGGCCGCCCGGTCGCGGTGAAGGTGGGGCGCGCCGACGTCGCCGACGCCCAGCGCATCGTCGATCGCATGCAGACCGAGTGGAACGTGGGCCGCGGCCTGCGCCACCCGAACCTGGTGGAGATCATCGACGGCGGCAGCCTGAGCGACGGCCGCGCCTGGCTCGCCATGGAGCGCCTGATCGGCCACGACCTGCACACCGAGCTGCAGGCCAACGCGCCGCTGCCCCCCATGCGCGTCGTGCACCTCGCCCGACAGATCTGCGAGGCCCTGCAGGTGGTGCACCGGCGCGGCGCGGTGCACCGCGACGTGAAGCCCGAGAACATCTTCCTGCTCACCGCCCACCACCTGTACCCCGATCACGTGAAGCTCATCGATCTGGGGGTGCTGGCGCTGCCAGCGGACGATCCCGAGCGGGCCCACGAGAGCACCGGCCAGTTCATCGTGGGCACGCCGATGTACCTGGCGCCGGAGCAGGCCACCGGCGAGCTGCCCGAGCCCCGCACCGACCTGTACGCCCTCGGCGCGGTCATCTACCACATGCTCGCGGGCCGCCCGCCCTTCGAGGACGAGGACCCCACCGAGGTCGTGCGGCGCCACGTCAACGACGAGGTGCCCCCCCTCGACACCCTGGTCAGCGATCTGCCCTCGCGGCTGGTGGCCCTGGTGCACGCCTGCCTGAGCAAGGACGCCGCCCACCGCCCGCCGGACGCCAGCCGGGTCATCGAGCTGCTCGACGCCTGCTCCCGCGACCTCACGGCGGCCTACGACACGGCCGGCTCCCTGCGCTCGGCGCCCATGCCGCCGGTGCCCGCCCCCGGCAACGCGATGGCGTGGGTGACCCTGAGCGAGCAGCTCGAGCAGCTCACCGGCATGTTCTTCCGCGATCGGGTGCCCGCCCCGCTCAAGGAGGGCCTCAAGCGCATGGCCCAGGCCGGGCGCGGGCTCGAGCGCGCGAAGGCCGAGGCCGAGCGCCGCCGCCAGGTCGCCGATGACGCCGCCCGCGAGCGCATCGAGCAGCGCGACCGCCTGCAGCGCCGGCAGCGCAAGCTCGAGGCCGGCTTCGCGCGGGTCGAGGCCAGGCTCCGCGACGCCCGCCAGGCCCTGGCCACCGCCGAGGCCGGCGTGCTGCAGCACGACGAGCGCTACGGCGCCCTGCTCGAGAGCCTGCGGGGCATGATCGGCAGCAGCATCGCGGCCACGCCCCTGCCCGGGCTGGCCGCGCGCCACGCCCAGATCGACGCGCTCCTCGAGGCCCGCACGCCCCAGGTGGCCAGCCTGAACCGGGCCCGCTCGGCGGAGCGCAAGGCGGCGGAGGCCCTGGCGTCGCTGCGGGCCCAGTCCATCGACCTGCAGGCCGCCTTCGCGGATCTCGAGGTCGAGGACCAGGAAGAGGGCACCCGCGACGAGCGCGGCGCCGAGGGCGCCATCGCCGCCCGCACCACCGCCGAGCGCTTCTTTGAGCGGGCCGTGCTGCGGGTGCTGATCGAGTACGCCCAGGCCCTCGCGCCGGCCCTGCGCTGAGCGCGCAGGCGCCCATGGCCCCCCCGCCTGTGTTTGACCTGAACCCCCTGGGCCCTGGCCCGGCGGCCGCTGCGCTGCCCGCCCGTGTGCCCCACCACCCCCTCGGAGCCCCATGAGCACGCGGACCCAACGCATCGCGGTCATCCCTGGCGACGGCATCGGCCTGGAGGTCGCCCGCGCGGGCGTCGCCGTCCTGGAGGCCGCCGCGGCCGCCCACGATCTGGCCCTGGACTTCGCCTGGTTCGACCTGGGCGCCGACAAGTACCTGCGCGAGGGCGTCACCCTGCCCGACGCCGTGTTCGAGAGCCTGCGCGACGACTTCGACGCGATCTACCTGGGCGCCCTGGGCGATCCCCGGGTGCCCGACCTCCAGCACGCCAAGGACATCCTGCTGGGCCTGCGGTTCCGCCTCGACCTGTACGTCAACCTGCGGCCCGTGACCCTGCTGCACCCGGAGCTGACCCCGCTGAAGGGCAAGACCCCGGCCGACCTGAACTTCGTGATCTTCCGCGAGAACACCGAGGGCCTGTACGCCGGCGTCGGCGGGCGGTTCAAGCGGGGCACCCCCGACGAGATCGCCATCACCGAGATGGTGTCGACCTTCAAGGGCGTCGACCGCATCCTGCGCGCCGCCTTCGACCACGCCGTGCGCCACGGGCTGTCGCGGGTGTGCATGGCCGACAAGTCGAACGCCATCCCCCACGCCCACGGGCTGTGGCGCGAGCGGTTCACGGCCGTGGCGGCCGAGTACCCCACCATCGAGGCCCGCCACCTGTACGCCGACGTGCTCGCGATGGAGCTGGTGCGCGCCCCCGAGGACTTCGACGTCATCGTCACCAGCAACCTCATGGGCGACGTGCTCAGCGACCTGGGGGCCCAGCTCGTGGGCGGCCTGGGCCTGGCCCCGAGCGCCAACCTGCACCCGGGCCGCCACGGGCTGTTCGAGCCGGTGCACGGCTCCGCGCCGCCCCTGGCCGGCAAGGACGTCGCCAACCCCCTGGCCATGATCCTCACCGGCGCGCAGCTGTTGAGCTGGCTGGGGCACACCGCCGCCGGCGCGGCCATCGACGCCGCCGTCTCGCGGGTGCTGGTGCGCGGCGAGACCACCGCCGATCTCGGCGGCTCGCTGGGCACCCAGGCCTGCGCCGAGGCCGTGATCCGTCAGCTCGTGGGCTGATGGCGCCCCGCCCCCCCGGCGCGGCTCGACTTCGCTGCGGGCCCAGGGCCACACTGGGGGCTGGTTGGCCGCTCAGGAGCCCGCTTTGCCCCGCCCCCTCCCCTGGCTGCTGGCCCTGATCCTCATGGCGCTGGCGCCCCCGCTCGCCCACGGCGCCCCCGTGTTCGTGGACGCCCAGGCCCTCGCCGCCCTGCAGGCGAAGGGCGCCACCATCCTCGACGCGCGCCCGCCGTGGCAGTACCGCGACGGCCACATCCCCGGCGCGGTCAACGGCCCCTGGCACGCCTTCACCGCCGGCCGCACCAGCGGCGAGCTGCGCCCCCCCGCCGAGGTCGCCGCGCGCCTGCGGGCCCTGGGCGTGCACAGCGACCGGCCGGTGGTGGTGTACGGGCTGTGGCACGCGGCCTGGGGTGAAGAGGGCCGGCTGTTCTGGATGCTCGAGGCCCTGGGCCACCGGCAGGTCACCGTGCTGCAGGGCGGCCTCGCCGCCTGGCCGGGGCCGCTGGACCGCGCCTTGGCCCCCCCCGCGCCCGGTGACTTCACGGCGCACGTGGACGCCAGCAAGACCATCTCGACGGCGGGCCTGGACGCCTGGCGGCAGGCGGGCGGCGTGGCGGTGCTCGACGTGCGCACCGCCGAGGAGTTCGCCGGCGCCACGCCCTACGGCGAGGCCCGCGGCGGCCACGTGCCGGGCGCCCGCTCCCTGCCCTGGAAAGGCGCCTTCGACGCGCAGGGCGCCCTCAAGCCGAAGGCCCAGGTGAAGGCCTGGCTCGAGGCGGCGGGCGTGCGCTTCGACCAGCCGGCCGTCGCGTACTGCACGGGGGGGGTGCGCTCGGGCTTCGTGTACCTGCTGCTGCGCTGGCTCGACCACCCGCAGCCGGTGAACTACGCGGGGAGCTGGTGGGCCTGGGCCGCCGACGCCGCGCGGCCCGTGGCCAAGGCGCCGTAGCGCCCGGCTGGGCTACTCGCCGCCCGCAGCGCCCAGGGCGGGCGCGGCGCTCGGCGGGGCCACGGTGGCCGCGGTGGGCACGGCCTGCCCGGGCGCCTTCGGCATGAAGGGCATCTCGGGCGACACCACCCGCCGCTCGGCCGCGCGGCTGGCCTCGATGTACTTCTTGAAGGCCGACGCGCCGACCCCGCCCACCAGGCCCACCATGGTGCTCAGCCCCAGGGTGTCGGTGCGGCCGTACAGGCCGTGGCTGTCGTGGCGCAGGGCCATCGCCAGCGTCTTGCCCTTCAGCGCGGCCTCGAGGCCGGGCACGCCCTGCTCGGCCAGGGCCTTCGCCACCGCCTCGCCGTCGTAGAAGACGCCCTCGACCACGTCGGCGCCGTCGATGGCGGCCACCGCGGTCTTGTCGGTCAAGTGCTCGCCATCGGCGCGCTTCACGGCGGCCTCGATGGCGGCGATGGTGCCGCCCAGCAGCACGTCATCCACCCGCACCACCGCCACCTCGACGCCGGCCACGCTGATCTTGTGGCCCGCGTGGCCGGCCACGGTCACCGCCTCGGGCTTCACGTTGGGCATGGCCTTGCCCGCCAGCTTGAGCAGCTCGGGCACCAGGCTGTCGGCCTTGGCCGTGTCGCCCACGGCCACCAGCACCAGGGCCTGCAGCGCGCTCGCGTTGCCCTTCTGGGCGACGGCGACGGTGCTGGCCAGGTCGAAGGCCACCACCACGTGGCCGCTGACGGCCGCGGTCAGATCGTCCCAGCCAAAGCCCAGCACCATCGGCAGCATCATGGGGGCCATGCCGATCTGCGACTTCACCTCGCTCATGCTCGGGGGCAGGGCGTCGCCGATGCCGCTGAACAGATCCTTGAGGTTCACGCTGATCCGCACCGCCCCCCAGCCCTTGGCGCCCAAAAAGCGGCTGAACTCAGGCGGCTTGCGGGCGGGCACCATCAGCTTCTGGATCAGCTCGACGCCCTTGTCGGTGGCCACCAGCCGGCCCCCCGCCGCGCCGCCCCCCAGCCAGTACGACAGGCCGGGGAAGCGCTCGATGATGTGGGTGGCCGTGCTCAGCGCCACCTCGGGCAGCCCCTGCATGCCCTTCACCAGGGTGACCGCGCCCTGCCCGGACAGGTAGCCGGCGAAGTACAGATCCTCGGCGCCGTCGAAGGCGCGCTTCAGGGTGCCGCCCTTCGCCAGATCCCCCGAGGTGTCACCCAGGAAGGCGGCGAAGCCGGCGCGGGCCTGCTCGTGCTTGCGGGCGGGGCCCAGCAGCAGGGCGGTGTAGCCCTGGCGGGTGCCCATCAGCGCCGTCTTGCCGCCGAAGGTGACCGTCTCCACCGGCGCCTGGCTGGCGTCGAGGGTGGGCTTCGCCCCCGCGCGGGCCTCGATGTAGGCCAGCAGCTTCTCGCGATCGGTGACCTTGAACAGCGCGATGGGCAGGGGCTGGCCGCCCGCCAGCACCCGGCTGTCCACCACGATGTTCACGCCCACCGTGGGGTCGAGCCCGGCCTCGGCCCAGCCCGCGCTCTCCGCCGGATCGAAGCCCAGGGCCGCCTTGCGCGACGCCGAGTCGGTCAGCATGCCCAGGGGGCCCGCCTTCGCGTCCGCGCCGGCCCCCTCCAGGGCGGTCACCAAGGTCTTCGCCAGGGCGTCGACCCGCTGCACGCTGGCGAAGCCCACGGTGTGCTCGGCGCTGAGGGTCGCGGCCACGGTCGGGGCCTCGCCCCGGGCCTGGCTCTGCCACCACCACCAGCCCGCGCCAGCGATCGCCACCAGCACCACAACAAGCAAGATCTTCTTCAAGGCACCCTCCCGCGCCGCCACTCTGGGCCAGCGAGGCGCCGAGTAGCATCCCGGCCGGGGAGGGTCAATCGGGCGCGACGCCCCAGGTGAGCAGGGTGGCGCCGATGTCGCTCAAGAACAGGTGCCCCACCTGGTTGTGGGCGCAGGGCACCAGGTGCTCGGTGAGCTCGGGGTGGCCCAGGTGATCCGCCACCCGCGGCGGATCCATCAGCTGGGCGATCCAGCCGCCCTTGACCGCGGGGGCCGGCGGCCCGGGCGGGGGCGACAGGTGGTCCACCACGTTGTAGCGCAGCAGCGCGCCCGGGGCGTCGGCGTCCTCGAACACCAGCACGGCCCGCGCGGTGTTGCGCACCCGGCCCAGGGGCCGCGGCCAGCGCCACGACAGCCCCAGCACGGCCTCCACGAGGGTCACGATGACCCCGCCGTGGGCCACCACCGCCACCCGCCCCTCGGGGTGCACCGTGCGCAGCGTCGCCAGGGCGGCCGTCACCCGGTTGCGCAGGTCGTTCCACGACTCCCCGCCCCCCACCGGCCGGGTGGGATCCTCGGCCAGCCGCGCCAGCTCGCCGGGATACAGCGCCGCCACCTCGTCGCCGGTGCGACCTTCCCAGTCACCCACGTGCAGCTCGCGCCACATGGGATCGACCTGCACCGGCGCGCCCAGCGTGGCGGCGGTGTCCCGCGCCCGCTGCAGATCGCTCGCGTACACATGGTCGAACTGCCCGTGCAGCGCGGCGCCCAGGGCCGCGGCTTGTGCGCGCCCGAGGTCGCTCAGCGGCGCGTCGCCGTGGCCCTGCCACCGCCCCTGCACGTTGTAGACGCTCTGGCCATGTCGGATGAGGTGGAGCTCAAGCATGGGGCAGCATACCGCCGCCCCGCGGGCCGGTCGACGCCCGCTACGGGGCGCGGGTGTCGGTGCCGGGCCCGTCCCAGGTGGGGACCTCGGGCGCCGCCGTCACGGTCTCGGCGTACAGGGCGGGATCCACCGGCGCCTCGGGCGCCATCTCGGTGGCGATGGCCGGCTGGTCCCGGGTCGTCTGAACGGCCCGCTCGTCGGCCGGGGCGCCGTCCACGTGCACCTCGACGACCGACGGGGGTGGCGCGTCGGGCGGCAGCACCTCGCCGGTGACCGGATCGTGGCGCTCGACGTTCGAGGGCATCGCCGACGTGTCGACGGGCGCGTCGCCCGTCACGGCCACGGGCTCGGCGTAGCGGGCGTCCCCCATGGGGTCGATCCACGCCGCGACCTTCGGCCGCCCCAGGTGGTCGACGAACGGGGCGTCCGCCACGGGGGCGGTGGGCTTGGCGCGCCCGGCCTCGTCCAGATAGACCGGCCCGTCGTCCAGGGGGGCCGTGGGGGCCTTCGCCTGACCGTGCTCGTCGAGGAACTGACCCGCCTCGGCCGCCGCCATCGCGGGGCTGCCGGACTCGATGGCGGTGGCCACCTGGACGGGGGTGTCTGGGGGCGGCTCCGGGGCCGGCTGGACCCAGCCTGAGCCGGCGGCCACCGTCGTGGGGAGGGGCGCCGTCGCTGGGGGCGCCAGCACCGGCAGCGGCGGGGGCACAAAGCCCAGCTCCGTCGCCGGCACCCCGATCGCCTGCTCGATGGCCCCCTGGATGATGGGCCGGTCGCCCGGCGCACCAGCGGCGCCCACCGGCGCGTCGGCCGGCGAGGCCGCCCACCACACACCGGCGATGGCGGCGACCAGCAGCGGGATCAGCAGGCGGGCGTCACGCATCGGTCAGGGCGCGTTGGGGTTGATGTCTTGCTGGATGATCGCGGACGTCACCTGGTCGTAGTCGCCATAGTGGATCGCCGTGTAGATCGTCAGCGGCAGCGTCACGTTCGTCGCCGTGATGGTGACGTTGTCCCCCGAGCGGCTGTAGTTCACGCTGCCCAGCTGGGCCGGGTTGCTGGGGATCCAGATGTGACGCACCGGCGGATCGCTCGGCCGCCCGTCCCACGTCAGGTAGTATGGCACGTTGCGGCCGTGCACGTTGACCGTGCGGTTCTGGTGCTGGGTGCTGCCGTCGCTGCCCAGGTTGCCCGTGAGCTGCACGGTGACGGGGCGGGCGTCGTTGGCGTTCGTCGGCTCGAGGCGGATGCGCCACACGTTGAAGTCCTCGGCGAACTCGCTGCGCAGCACGAACCCATAGCCGTTCTGCGTGTAGTTGCGGCTGCCCAGGCTCATGTCGAGGTAGCCGCTGAGGCTGCCCTGGTGCGTCAGGCGCACCCGGCCGTAGCCGTCGAAGGCGTCGTTGCCGCCGTCGCTCCAGTAGGTGGCGTTGATGTCGTTGCGCCCGTTGAACCCGCGGGGATCGCCCGGCAGGTTGACCCGGCCGCCCCGGCTGATCCACCGCGCGCCGGCCCCAGCCGCCCCGTCGGCCACCCAGATGGCCCGCTCCCACGAGTTGTTCCCGTTGAGGAACGTGTTTCCGCAACGGTAGCCGCTGGTGATGCGGTCTGCGCTGGTGTGCCAGCACATGCGCTGGGTGTCGCCCGGGTTTCGGTTGGTGTCACAGGAGCTGCGGCTGACGCCGGTGCCTGCCTGCACGAAGCCCATCGAGTAGGAGTTGCTGTAGTAGAAGTCGACGCCGTTCTCGCGGGTGACCGAGTTGCGCCCGTTGCCCACGTCGCGGAACACCTGCGCGTGCCGCCCCTGGGCCAGCAGGCGCCAGTTGGCCTGCCCCACCTGGCGGCAGCCGATCATGACCTGCTCGCCGCGGCAAGCGCCGTTGACCAGCGCGTTCAGGCCGTTGGTGGTCTGGCCGAACAGGCTGCGGTGGCACTGCCGCCAGCCCACCAGCTGGTTGTCCGGCACGTTCTCGCGGATGCCCGCGAAGCTGAAGGCCGGCGGGCCGCCGCCGCCGGGGGCGGCGTCCTGCACGCAGATGATGGAGCGGTTGCAGTAGCTGTGGGTGTCGCCGCAGTTGTAGTGGTTCAGGTTGCCCCAGCCCGGGATCCCCACGTTGCCGACCCCGCCCCCGCACACGGCGTACTCGGCCACGGCCTCGGTGTGGTAGCTCGTGTTCGGCCGGGTCCAGCCGTTCTGGGTGATGGTGCGGAACTCATCGAAGGTGATCAGCCGCGCGTCGCGCGCGGTGCAGTACGTGGTCGCCGTCTGGTTGTTGACGCACTGGGCGCTCACATGCACCACGCAGACCCCGCCGTACACCTGGCCGGGACAGGGCGCCGGCTCCTCGCCGCCGCCATCCGGCGCCATGCACCAGGTCGCCAGCGTCTGCATCAGCCGCGTAGAGGAGGCCTCCCACGCCTGGCCGTCCTGCCAGTCAGCGTCGAGCAGCCACAGGCGGCCATCGCCGAGGTCGCGGTACCCGAAGTTGACCTGGTTGGCCGCCCAGCCGCCCAGGGGCGTGATGTTCGGGAAGTTGGTGACCTCGTAGCCACACGCCGAGAGGTTGGCGGCCACCGTCGGCACGTTGGCCTCCTGCCACAGCGGATCGTTCGGGTTCAGCTTCACCACGGGCATGGCGTTGTCGCGACAGGAGCCCCGCCGGGTCCCCTGGCCCACGTTGGTGCCGAACAGCGCGTTGTAGACCAGGTGCGAGATGTTGTACTCGGTGACGATCTGGCCGCCCGCCGACACATAGGCCCGCCACGCCGCGGCGCGGCCAGCGGCGTTGCCGCCACCCCCGCGGGTCACGAACATCACCTGGGTCTGGGCGTTGGGATCACACGAGGACACCACGTTCAGGTTGTAGCCCGCCGGGATGAAGTCCCGGACGTTCCGGCCGGAGTTGCCACAGACCATGATGTTGGGCCGCACCTCGCCGGGCGCGCACTGCCCGGCCTGGCCGCCGCCGCCGCCCTCGGCCGCCGCGGCGCAGATCACCGAGCCGTCGTCATCGAGGCCGGTCACGAACTCGCCCTCGTCGCAGGCCTGCGGGGCCGCGCGGGGCGCGCCACAGGTGGTGCGGCCGGCGGCGTCGATGGCCACGACGGCCTGGCCGGGCGGGCACTGGTTGGCCGGGATGGCGGTGATGCCGTCATCGGCCTCGCAGGTGGGGTTGAGGGCCGCGTCGAAGCCGCGGAAGGCCGAGCCCGGGGGGCAGGTCACGTTCACGCAGCGGGGCAGGCCGTTGGCGTCGGTGCCGAAGAACAGGCGCCCCGCCGGGCACTGGTAGACCGGGCGGCGCAGCAGGTTGCCGTTGCCGTCGAAGACCCGCCGGTCGCCGATCCAAAAGCCCCCGGTGCCGGCGCGCATCAACCCGCCCGCGCCGGCCTCGATGTTGCCGCCGGCCGTGATCGAAGCGCCGGCGTGCAGGTTGGCGCCCTGCACGTTGCC
>JAUHVS010000870.1 GCA_030424955.1 bacterium
GGCCGGCGAGCTCGGGGAAGGCGCGGGGGTAGGCGACGGCCTCGAGCCAGCTCTGGATGATCTGCACCATCACGGCGGTCTCGCCGTCGGTGCCGGTGCGGTTCACGTAGCTGTTGTCGTTGGGGTAGCTGCCGTCGGCGGCGATGCGGGGGATCAGGTAGTCGGTGAAGTCCTGATTCCAGTCGCGGCCGTTGGGGTAGTAGCGCAGCTCGGGGGTGAAGGCGCGCATGCCCTTGGTGGTGGCGTACATGTAGTACAGGCCGGCGGCGCGCATGTTGTAGCCCTGCTGCGCGTTGAGCAGGCCCACCATGTTGGCGTTGTTGGGATCGAACTGCTCGTTGTCGGTCCAGCCGAAGCCGGTCAGGCCGTTGCCCGCCAGCGACGCCCGCCAGCCGCCGTAATAACAGCCGCTCGCGCCGCAGTGCTGCATGAGCTTGGCGCGCTGCTCCGCCTTGCGGGCCTCGGTGTTGACGCCCAGCTTGCGCTGGAGCAGCCGCAGGGCCTCGGGGGGCCAGCCGTTGGTGGAGGCGTCGGTGCTGTTCTGCTGGCAGCTGTAGTGCCACCAGCCGCTGTTGCCCTGGCAGTGGGCGAGGGCGTCGGCGATGTCCTGGCCGATCTCGTGCAGGGTCTGGCCGGCGGCGGCGCCGAGGGGGGCGGCGTAGTCGGGGTTGCCGAACATGGCGATGGGCTCGACCCACGCCGTCGACGTGTAGCTGTAGCGGTAGCCGCTGCCCCAGTTCATGAACAGGCCCTGGCCGTCGCGGCCCACGTTGTCGGGGTCTGCGAACCGCACGGCCGAGTAGGTCATGTTGTGCAGGAACCAGTCGAGCCCGCAGTGGGTCATGTGGCGGAAGTACACGTCGCCGTCGCGGTCGGGCCCGTGCCCGTGGCCGCGGCGGAGGAACGCGTTCATCGCGTGGCCGGTGTTGAACTCTTTGTAGGAGCCGTTGTTGTTGTAGCAGACGTGCACGCCGTTGACGGCGGTGTGCGTGAAGTGCACGAACATCCACCACAGGCCGCGGTTGACCGCGCGGCCGGCGTAGACCTGCCGGGTGAGGGCCAGGTTCTGGTCGCCGTTGCAGTTGGCCTGGGCGAGGCCGGTGCACAGCCGATCCACGCGGATCTGCACGGGCATGGTGGCGGTGGCGGACTCGTTGCCGCAGGTCACGCGCACCTTGGGGAAGTACAGGCGGTCGCCGGGGGCGTCGGGGAACTGCACGTCCTGGCCGATGGCCACGAAGTAGCCGTTGCCGTTGTAGACCGCGGGCGCCTCGCCGGCGTCATCCCAGTCGCCGTCGCCGTTGATGTCCCACTGGGCGGTCACCTGGTTGGTGCAGCCGGCCCCCTCGGCGACGGCCATGAGCATGGTCGGCGCGCCGTTGTAGGCCTCGTAGGGCACGCCATCGTTGGCCTGCACCCGGGGCGGGATGGTGACGGTGAGCTCGGCGTGAGCGCTCGCGAGCCCCCACAGCATCCCGATGAGGCCCGCGACCCAGGTCGCATGGCGGCGATGAAATCGCATGGAATCCCCCTTGACCGGCGTGGCGGTGTCCTCAAACGGAGGACACGCCCACTTCGGAAACGTGACCCCCGAGGGTTAGTCCTCGCTGGGATCGTGGTCAACATGACCACTGAATTATTCGGCTGTGGTTGGCTTTATCTTCGTTCGGATCGAGGGTCGCGCCGGGTCAGGCAGGCCCGGGAAGCCCGGCCAGGGCGCCGGCGGCGGTGGCCGGGCGGCGTCCCACGGCCATGGCGGGGCGACGCACAGGGCCCACCCGACCCGTGCTCGGGTGGCTGGCTGGCAGGTGGCTGGCGGGTGGCTGGCGGGCGGCTGGCTGGCGGGTGGCTGCGGGCAGGCCCACGGCCCCGCTGGGGCGACGGCCTACAGGCTCTCGCCCGGGTCGTCGTCGGTGAGGATGTCGGTGACGGTCGACTCGACGCTGTCGGCCGGGGGCGCCGGGGCGGCGGGCGGGGCGTCGTCGGCGTCGGCGCCGAACTCGGGCACGTCCACCGCGGGGGCCGCGGGCTCGGCCGGGGCGTCGGCGGCGGGGGCGTCGGCGGCGGGGGC
>JAUHVS010000097.1 GCA_030424955.1 bacterium
GTCGGTGGCCCCGCGCAGGATCGACAGACCGATCCGCGCGCGCCCCACGCGCTGGTCTGCGGCGCCTTCAACATCTTTCGAGAGGGCGTCACCATCTCACGTGGGACTGACCACGGCGGCGGCATCACGCGGCTCGGCGACGGCAACCTGCTGATGGCCCAGGCGCACGTGGGGCACGACTGCCAGCTCGCCGACGACATCACCCTGGCGAACGGCGTGAGCCTGGCGGGCCACGTCGAGATCGGGCGCGGGGCCAGCCTGGGCGGGCACGCCGCCGTCCACCAGTTCGCCCGGGTTGGGGCCAGAGCGTTCATCGCGGCCAACGCGATGGTGAGCCGCGACGTCCCCCCTTTCTGCCTGGCGGCGGGCGATCGCGCGACGCTGCGCGGGCTCAACGCCGTCGGCCTCCAACGCGCTGGCCTGCCCGCCAGCACCCGCGCCGCCTTGAAGGCAGCCTACCGGGCGCTGTTCCGCACGCCCGGCGGGCGACGGGCGGCCGCAGCGCTGCAGAATGACCCGGTCGCCGAGGTCGCCCTGATGGCCCGCTTCGTGGCCGAGAGCGCGCGCGGCGTCGCGGGCGCGCGGGGCGGTTGACAGGCCACCGTAGCCGCGGCGTACCATCCGGCGCCCACTGCTGGGCCCACCCTTCAACATGGAGTGAACATGACCCCCAAGCAGATCTTCGAAGACCAGCTGGCGAACAAGATTGGCAGCGTCGATCTCGACAGCATCTACCAGTTCAACGTCACCGGCGACGAGGGTGGCGAGTGGGTCGTCGACCTGAAGGACAAGAAGGTCTACGCCGGCGACGCCGACGACGCCGACTGCACCATCACCATCGCCGATGAGGACCTCGTGGGCCTCGTGAACGGCGATGTGGCGGGCCCCCAGCTGTTCATGATGGGCAAGCTCCAGATCGCGGGCGACATGAGCCTCGCGATGAAGCTGGGCGATCTGCTCGGCTGAGGCCCCGTGCGGCCCCCTCCCCTCCAGGGCCTGCGGGTCCTCGACCTCACCCGGCTCCTGCCGGGCCCCTACGCCACGCTCGTGCTGGCCGACCTGGGCGCCGAGATCATCAAGATCGAGGCGCCCGGCGGGGGCGACTACGCCCGCTGGTATCCCCCGCTCGGGGGCCGCATGTCGGCCCTCTTTGCCGCGCTCAACCGCAACAAGCGCGGCGTGGTCCTCAACCTCAAGCAGCCCGACGGCCCAGCGATCCTGCGCCGGCTGGTTCAGCGCGCGGACGTCCTCTTCGAGAGCTTCCGACCCGGCGTCATGGACCGGCTCGGGGTCGGCTACGACGCCCTGAAGACCATCAACCCCGGCCTGATCTATTGCGCGATCACGGGCTACGGCCAGGAGGGCCCGCTGGCCGATCAGGCCGGCCACGACCTGAACTACCTGGCCCTGTCGGGCCTGCTGGGCACCACCGGCCGGGCGGGCGAGGTCATCCAGCCGGGCTTCCAGGCCGCCGACGTGGCGGGCGGCGCGCTGTACGGGGTGATCGGCGTGCTGGCCGCGCTGCACGCCCGAGACCGCAGCGGCGAGGGCGCCTTCATCGACGCCGCCATGACCGACGGCGTCGCGGGCCTCGGGATCATGATGCACGCCCGCCAGGCCCTGGCGCCGGCTGAGCTGGGCCCGGGCCAGGACGAGCTTGCGGGTGACCGGCTGTGTTACCGCGTCTATCGCTGCGCCGACGGCAAGCACCTGGCGGTGGGCGCGCTGGAGCCGAAGTTCTGGGCCACCCTGTGCGCCGCCATCGGCGCGCCGCACCTCGCGACCGACGGGCTCGCGACCGGCGCGCGCCGTGACGGCATCCAGCCAGCGGTTGAGGCGCTGTTCGCGAGCCGGACGCGGGACGCGTGGGTGGCCCACCTCGCCAGCTCGGATGTGTGCGTATCGCCGGTGTTGTCCCTCGAAGAGGTCCGGCGCTCCCCCCAGGCCGAGGCCCGGGGCTGGTTTGGGCAGCATGACCACCCCAGCGAGGGCGCCACGTTCCTTCACCAGCACCCGAACCCCGCGCTGGTGCGCGACCACCCGCCGCCGCCGGTTCAGCCGGCGCCGACCATGGGTGCCGACACGCGCGAGGTGCTCACGGCCGCCGGCTGCAGCGCGGACGAGATCGCCGCCTGGGCGGCCGCCGGCGCCATCGGCTTGGGCAGCTGACGGGCGCGGCTGAGGATCACCCGCTTCCTTGTCGGGGCCGTCGGCCTGGTCCGCGGACCGCCGCGTCCCGTGGCTAGAAGAACAGCCCGAACATCACCATGAGCTCGTGCTTGCGGGTGTCGCCCACGGCGGCCTCAGGCTCGAGCTGATGGGCGTAGCGCACCTCGACGTTGGCGGTGGCGACCTGAAGGTCCAGGTCCAGGCCCGCGGCGACCGGCAGGAACAGGGTCTGGTCTGCGAAGCTGCCGCTGACGTCCTGCCCGCCCGCCTCGGCCGAGAGCAGCCAGCGCGGCTCGAGGCCGGCCCCCACGCCGAAGCTGATCAGGCCGGGGACCAGCGGGAACTCAGCCTTGGCGAGCACCGGCAGGGCGAAGCGGTCGACCGCCGTGTCGGTGCCCTGCACCTGCCAGGTCGTGCGGTGCCAGAGGGCGTCGGCCTCGACGCTGATCACCCCCAGGCCCAGCCGCAGGGCCGGGCCGACGGTGAAGGGGCTGGCGTCGGGCTCGATGGCGCTGTCCGCCCACACCGCGCTGCCGATCCCACCACGGATCCCCCACTCGAGTCCGAAGGCGGCCGCGGGGGCGGCGCTGAGCAGGAGGCCAGCGGCGACGAGGGCAAGGGCGAGGGTGTGGGCGACGCGGGGGGTGGACATGGGGTGCTCCTTCGATTCATGCCGCGGCGGCGGCGGTGTTGTCAGGCGTACGCCCGCCCGCCGCGTTGCATTCAGCGCAGAACGCAGGCCATCGAGGCCGCAACAGGCTTCCCCCGGACCGCCCAAGCCTCTACCCTCCGCGACCCCTCGCGCATCCCCTGGAGCCGCCATGCACGCTGTTGAGTTCGACCTGGACGGCCTGACCATCCGCCTCGAGACGGGGCAGCTGGCCACGCGGGCCCATGGCGCGGTGATGGTGCGCTGCGGCCTGGCGGCGGCGCTGGCGACGGTCGTCCGGGCGCCGGGCGAGCCCGGGCTCGACTACCTGCCGCTCGCCGTCGACTACCGCGAGCGGCAGGCCGCCGCGGGGCGCATCCCCGGCAACTACCTGCGCCGCGAGACGCGCCAGGCTGAGCACGAGATCCTGATCAGCCGGCTCATCGATCGCAGCGCGCGCCCCCTGTTCGCGGGGGACCTCACCGACCGCGTGCAGGTGACCGTCACCCTGTACAGCGACGATCCATCGGTGGATCGCGCCACGCTGGCCCTGCTCGCGGCGGGCGCGGCGCTGCACATCAGCCCCCTGCCTTTCGCCGGCCCCCTGGCGGGGGCGCGCGTCACCCGCACGGAGAACGGGACGCTCACCCTCGCCCGCGGGGGCGACGGCCAGTACGCCCAGGACCTGCTGCTGTCGGGCACCGAGGCGGGGCTGGTCATGGTGGAGGGCTTCGCCGCCCTCGTGGCGGACGCGGCCCTGATCGAGACGGTGGATCACACGGTGTCGGCGCTGGCGCCTGCCCTCGACGCCATGCAGCATCTGCGAGCCGCCGTCGGGCTGGGCGCGCGAGAGGCCCAGGCCCTCAAGCGCGATGCGGCCCCGCCCGCGCCCGACGCCGCCATCGCCGAGGCCCTGAGGGCGCCCACGCGGGCCGCCCGCCAGGCGGCCCTCGCCGCCCTCCCCCAGGCCGCCGAGCCCGGCTTCGCGGCGCGCGTGGCGCAGACCCTCCGCGCCGAGCTGCACGCCGGCCGGCGCCCCGGCGGCCGGCGGCCAGATCAGGTCCGACCCATCGACGCGGTCTGCGGCGTGCTGCCCTCCAACCACGGCTCGGCCGTCTTCACCCGCGGCGACACGCAGGCGCTGGTGAGCGCGACCATCGGCAGCCAGCGAGACGGCCAGGACCTGGAGACCCTCGACGGGCACACCCGCCGCCGGTTCCTGCTGCACTACAACTTCCCAGCCTTCTCGGTCGGCGAGGTCGGGCCCAACCGTGGCCCCGGCCGGCGGGAGCTGGGCCACGGAGAGCTGGCGCGCCGCGCGCTGCGCCCGGCCTTGCCGTCGCGCAGCGAGTACGCCTATCCGCTCCGGGTCGTGTCCGACATCCTCAGCGCCGATGGCTCCTCGTCGATGGCCACGGTGTGTGGCGCGACCCTCGCCCTGCGCCACGCCGGCGTCCCGCTGCGGGCCGACATCGCCGGGGTGGCGATGGGCGCGCTGCGCCGCGGCTCAGACTGGCTCATCCTGACCGACATCAGCGGCGACGAAGATCACCAGGGCGACCTGGACTTCAAGGTGACCGGCACGGCCGACGCCGTGAGCGCCTTTCAGCTGGACAACAAGGCGGGCGCGGTGCCCTTGGCCGTCCTCACGGAGGCGTTGGCCGCCGCACAGGTCGCGCGCGCCCACATCCTGGCCGAGATGGGGCCCGCCCTGACCGCGGCCGTCGAGGCCCCCAGCGACCACGCCCCTCGGACCCGGACCGTGCACGTCCCGAGCGATCGCGTCGGCGCGCTGATCGGCACCGGGGGCAAGCACCTGCAGTCGATCCAGTCCAAGACCGGCACCCGGCTGGACGTCAGCGATGACGGCACGGTGGTGATCCAGGGACCCGATGATGAGGCCCTGGCCGCCGCGGCGCGGCTGGTGTCAGCGGTGTCGCTGGAGCTCCGCAAGGGCGGCGTGTACCGCGGCGAGGTCACGCAGACGAAGGACTTCGGCGCCTTCGTGCGCGTCGGACCCCACGAGGCGCTGGTGCACAAGTCCGAGCTGGTGGCCAGCGGCAGCCCCGATCCGGCGACCGTGGTGTCGCCCGGGGACGCGGTGACCGTGCGGGTGCTGGGCGCCGACAGCCGCGGGCGGCTGAAGCTGTCGATCAAGGCTGCCCTGGGCGCTGATCCGAGCGAGATCCTGAACGACGGGCCCGAGGCCTCCGCGCCCTGACCGCGAGCGCACGCCGCGGGCTCGTCAGCGCGCCCGCACCCAGGCCGCGTCGGTGGCCTTCACCCGCGCCGCGTCGCCCCGCTTGAGCACCGCCACCCGCCCGTCGGGGCTCTCGCAGATGCACAGCGCCCCCTCGCCGAGCGCCTGATAGGCAGCGTCCGCCACCGCCAGGTAGGGCACCCGCCCATCCCGCGCCTCAAAGTAGAATCGCTTGCGACCCGCCAGGTCAGGGACCGCGTGCTCCGCCACGAACGCCGCCAGCGCCCCCGCGACCGGCGCCGCCTCCCGGGCGCCGCCTTGTGGCTTGGAGGCCCCACGCCGCGCCGGCGGCGCCTCGGCGGCGGCGACCTGGGCCTTTGAGACCAGACCGAGCTTCAGCAGTTGGGCCTTCAGATCCTCAGCGCTCATGGGGTGGCTCCTCTCTGGCGGCGACGCCCGGCGCCCGCCGGTGGGACCGTGGGCGGTCGGCGTCGCACAGCGCGCCCAGTGATGACGCGGGCGCAGAAACGAAAAAAGCCCCGCCAGCTTTCACTGACGGGGCTTCTCTAGTGGGCGATACTGGACTTGAACCAGTGACTTCTTCCGTGTGAAGGAAGCACTCTACCACTGAGTTAATCGCCCACAGCGGCTTGAGCGAGGGGGGTTTTATCAGGGGCCCCCAGCCCACGCAAGGTGTTTTTTGCAGGGTGCTGTGATAAGCCGTCGGCCATGAACCACCTGCGTGCGTTGCGCCCCCACCAGTGGGTGAAGAACGGCTTCGTCTTCGCCGCGCTGATATTCTCGCGCAACTTGACCAACTTGGACGCCGGCCTGCGCAGCCTCCTGGTGTTCGCAGCCTTCAGCGCCATCGCCAGCGCCATCTACCTCGTCAACGACGTCGCCGACTTCGAGCGCGACCGGGTCCACCCGAAGAAGCGGCTGCGCCCCATCGCTGCGGGCAAGGTCTCCCGGCGCACGGCCCTGATCATGTCGGCCGTCCTCGCCCCCATCGGGCTCGGGCTTGCCTGGTGGCTCAACCCCGCCACCGGCGCCACGCTCACGTTCTACGGCGTGATGAACCTGTCCTACAGCTTTGGCCTCAAGCACGTCGTGCTGCTCGACGTGTTCATCATCGCGCTTGGCTTCTTGCTCCGAGTGTCCGCCGGCGCCTTCGCGATCGAGGTGGGCATCAGCCCGTGGCTGCTGATCTGCACCTTCTTCATCGCCCTGTTCCTCGCCTTCTGCAAGCGGCGCCATGAGCTCGTGAGCCTGGGCGAGGACGCCGCCGCGCACCGCGGGATCCTGGCGGAGTACTCGACACCCTTCATCGACAAGATGATCTCAGCCCTCGCCTCGATGACGGTCATGAGCTACGCGCTCTACACCATCGATCCCCGGGTCAGCGTGCGGCTGGGCACCGACGGCCTCGTGCTCACGGTGCCCTTGGTGCTCTTTGGTGTGTTCCGCTACCTCTACCTGGTGCACCAGCACCAGAAGGGCGGCTCCCCCACCGAGATCGTGCTCACCGACCGCAGCGTGCAGGCCATCGTGCTGCTGTACGGGGCCCTCGTGGTCGGGCTGATCTACTTCAACGTGCAGCTTGGGCTGGTGTCTGGGCTGTGATTGCCGCCGGCGTCCGCTCGCTGGCCGGTCGGTCCCTGGGCTGATCCGTTGATCCGCCAGCTGGGCGCCGGCCTCACCCGCGCGGCAGAGCGCTGGGTGCCCGACCCCTTCGCGCTGGCGCTGCTCCTGACCTGCCTGACCCTGGCCCTCGCCTGGGCCCTGACCGGCCACGACCCGCTCACGCTGGTGGGCTACTGGGGTGGTCGCCTCGACGGCGACGCGCTGCTGAGCGGCGAGCAGGGCCTGTGGAAGCTGCTCGCCTTCGGCATGCAGATGTGCGTGATCCTGGTGACGGGGTTCGCGCTGGCCAGCACCCCACTGATCACCCGCGCCATCGCGTGGCTCGCCGACCGGCCGAAGGGCCCGCGGCAGGCGGTCGCCCTCACCGCAGTGGTGGCCATGGGCGCCGCGCTGATCAACTGGGGGCTGGGGCTGATCGTGGGCGCTCTGCTGGCGCGCGAGGTCGGCCGCAGCTGCCACCGGCGCCAGATCGCGGTGCACTTCCCCCTGCTCGCGGCGGCGGGCTACACCGGCCTGATGGTCTGGCACGGCGGGCTGTCGGGGACCGCCCCCTTCAAGCTGACCCAGGCCAAAGACATCGCCGAGCTGCTGCCCGGCAGCGGCGTCGCCCCCGTCCCCCTCACCGAGACGGTCCTGGGCCCCATGAACCTCGCCGTGACCGCCGCGCTGCTCCTTTGGGTCCCCGCGGTGCTGATGCGCATGGCGCCCAGCGCCCCGAGCCCGCCGCCCCCGTCCGTGCTGGCGGCCCCCGTGGCGCGCCCCGCGGCCCCTGAGTCCGCGCCGTCGCCGGCTGGGCGGCTGGACGATGCGCGCTGGCTGGCCTGGCTGATCGGGGGCCTCGCGCTGACCTATCTGGCCCGCTACCTGATGCGCATCGGGATCGCCCGGGCGGACATCAACGCGGTCAACCTGCTGTTCCTGGGCGCTGGGCTGATCCTGCACGGGAGCCCGCGGGCCTACGCCGCCGCCATCGGCCAGGCAGCGTCCGGGTGCGCGGGCATCATCCTGCAGTTCCCGTTCTACGCCGGGATCATGGGCGTGATGCAGCTGTCGGGGCTGCTCGCGGTGCTCGCTGCGGCCTTCGCGCAGCTGGCAGGTGAGCACAGCTTCGCGCCGCTGACCTTCCTGTCTGCGGGCGTCGTCAACCTGTTCGTCCCCTCCGGCGGCGGCCAGTGGGGGGTCCAGGGGCCCATCGTCGTGCAGAGCGCCCAGCAGCTCGGCGTGCCGGTGGGCAAGGCGGTCATGGCCTTCGCCTATGGCGACGGGTGGACGAACATGCTCCAGCCCTTCTGGGCCCTGCCCCTGCTCGCCATCACCGGCCTGCCGGCGCGCGCGATCGTCGGCTACACCGCGGCCGTCATGTGCCTGAGCGCCCCGGTGTACCTCGCCGCGCTGTGGGTGTTCTGACCGGCCGCGGCCCACGCCGCGCCCACGCCTGCGAGCCCCACGGACCGATTTGCCCCACCGACACTTGTCGGCCCTCAACCCGCGGATTACAGTCGACAACATGGTGACAGCGGCGTAACCGCCGCGGTCCAACCGGCTGCCGGAGCCGCTTTGAGTCTGGGTCACGAACGCCCGCTGCACGCCACCCCACGGCCCCGGTCAGGCCGGGCCACTCGTGATGGTGCCCTCAGCGGGTCGGCGCCCACCGGCACCGCCTGCGACCCTGCGCGTTCCCTGCGCTGGCTCGGGCTGGATCCTGCTGCCCTCAACGACATCTACCCTGGCAAGGGCGAGCGGCCGGTGGCTGCTCGCTGTCCCGATGGCCGGCGCGATCCGGCCACACCCCGCAACCGTGTCCCCGGCGACGTCCGCGGGCCACGAGGAGGTACCGAATGAACATCGATCTGGTGACGCGTGACTTGGAAGCGACCGACATGCTGCGCGACCGCCTGACGCAGAAGCTCGGCAAGCTGCAGACCCGACTCGATGAGAAGCTCCACGTCCGCGTCCGCCTGTCGAGCGAGGGCCAGGAGATGTACGGCTGCGCGATCCGCTTCAACGCGGCCCAGCGCGAGTTCACGGCCTCCACCGAGGGCCCCGATCTGGTGCGGGCGGCCGACGAGACCATCTCGAAGCTCGAGCGCCAGGTGCAGCGAGCGGTGAAGAAGGCCGGCGCGGCGCGCGGGGCCACCATCCGCGAGATCGACGTTTGATCGGACCGACCGCCATCCAGACCGCGGACGCGCCGGCGGCCATCGGGCCCTACAGCCAGGCCATCCGTGCCGGCGACACCCTGTACGTCAGCGGTCAGATCGCGCTGCACCCGCACACCGGCCTGCTCGTCGGCGAGACCGCGGCCGAGCAGGCTGAGCAGGTGCTGCTCAACCTGAAGGCGGTCCTCCGTGCAGCGGGCGCTGGCCCCGAGGCGCTGGTGCAGTGCACCATCTTCCTCGTCGACATGGACGACTTCGCAGCGGTCAACGCGGTGTATGCCGCGCACATGCCCGACCCGCCCCCTGCCCGCGCCACCGTGGAGGTCAGCCGCCTGCCCCGAGACGTGCGGGTGGAAATCGGCGCCGTCGCCTGGCTGGGTCAGGAATAGGCTTGCGCCGCTGCCCCGTCGGGCGTATTACTCACGCCCGTTCGGGATGCACCAGTAGCTCAGCTGGATAGAGCGCCGGCCTCCGGAGCCGTAGGTCGCAGGTTCGAATCCTGCCTGGTGCGCACATGAACCCCGTGAGGGCTTGTCCCTCACGGGGTTTTCTTTTTTCAGCGCCCGGCGGGCGGCTGAACAGCGTGCAGGCGGCCCCGCCGAACGCACCCGAGCCGACCGCACCCCAGCAGAACGCACAGCACCCTGCCCAGTCAGCACCCTGCCCAGTCGCCGGGCCCGGTGCGCCGCGGGTCCCCCGACGCCCTGCCTCCCCACCAGCGCCCCTGCGCTGACTGACCCTCGAGCGCCCGGCGCGCAAGAAGCCGCGCCCCGTCCCCCAGCCACCCGCGCCCCGCCCGGCGGGCGACCGAGCCAGACAGGGGCCGAGCGCCACCGGCGAGCACATGCCGGCCCAATCTCCGCAAGCAACGGGTGCGCCCGCGGCCCGCTGGCTGGTACCGTCTGCGCCGTACCGTCTGCCACCCCCCGGGACACCATGCACCGCATCCTACGAATCGCGCCCGTGTGCCTCTTGCTGGCCGCGTGCAGTCCCCTCCGCGACAACGAAGCCAAGCTGGGCGACCCCGGCGAGGCCTGCACGCAGACCTCGGAGTGTGGCTCCGGGCTGGTGTGCAGCGCGGGGGAGATCTGTGCGCCCGCAGGCGAGCCCGGCACCGGCGGGGCCAACGCGCCATGCACGGCCGACGACGACTGCCGGATCGACCTGCTCTGCTCAGGGGCTGGCCGCTGCGCCGCCACCGACCGCCGCGGAGGCGAGGGCGACGTCTGCTTCAGCGACGCCACCTGCGAGGCGCCGCTGGTGTGCGATCACAACGCCCGCTGCGCCGCCACGTCCGCGCCGGGCACCGGGGCCCTGACCGACGCCTGCGCCGTGGACGCTGACTGCGGCTTTGGCCTGGTCTGCGGCCCGGACGCCACCTGCCTCTCGCGGCCTCGGTGGGGCGGCGCCGAGTGCCCGCCGGTCCCGATGACGGGCCCGCCTCGGGTGCTCCACAGCGTGCCCCGCGGCCAGCCCGGCGGCGACTTCTACGAGCTCCCCTTCCCCGACGACGCCCGCCGGCTGGATCGCGGCCTGGACCTGTCGGGCTTCCCGGGGCTGGCGCAGTCGCCGCAGCCTGCGACCCTGATCGGGACCCTGGTCGCCGGCCTCGAGCAGAGCGCCACCGGGTTCGGCGTCAACTCGGCCGTGCTGTTCCGGTTCAGCACCCCGCTGGACTACGACACCCTGTCCTTTGGCGGCGATGACGCCACCTTCGCCTTCATCGACATCACCGAGGGCCCGTCGCTGGGCCGCCGGCCGCGCTCGCGGTTCTTCGCCACCACCGATCGCGCGGCCTACATCTGCCACAACTGGCTGGGCATCCGCCCGAGCGAAGGCTCCCCGCTGGAGGCAGGCCACACGTACGCCGCGGTGTTCCGGCGGGGGCTGACCGACAGCAACGGCGTGGTGCTGGAGCCCGACGCCGATCTGGTGGCGCTCCTGGCCGAGACGCCCCCCAGCCACCCGGCCCTCGTCAACGCGTGGAACCGCTACCAGCCGCTGCGGAGCTGGCTCGCCAGCGAGGACATCCCCGCCGAGGACATCCTGGGGGCGGCCGTGTTCACCACGGCCACCCCGCAGGCGCTGGCGGCCACCCTGCCCGCCGCCGTGGAGGCCGCGCCCGCGCCGGCTATGTCGGCGCTGACCGAGTGTGACGGCGGGACCCCGTCGCCGTGTGCGGGCCCAGGCGGGCGCCGCTGTGGCGACGTGAACCCCCTGTACGGCGAGTACCACGCGAAGGTGACCGTCCCCGACTTCCTGACCGGGATCGCGCCCTACCGCGACTGGGGCGGCACCTTCGACCTGCGCGCCGACGGCACGCCCAAGCTGCAGCGCCAGTCCGACGTCTGCGTCGCGATGACTGTGCCCCGCGGCCCCGCGCCGGCGGGCGGCTGGCCCACCGTCATCTACGCGCCCGACCTGGGCCACGGCTTCCGCGCGTTCATCGACAACGGCTTCGCCAACCGCATGGCCCGGCTGGGCTGGGCGGTGATCTCGGCTGAGCCGACGCTGGACGGGGCGCGCTTCGGCGAGTCGACGGCCCCCGAGCCGGCCGAGCTCGGCGCCTGGCTCGACGACATCACCCGCCCCAGCCGCACCCGCGACCTCGTGCTGCAGGGCGCCGCCGAGCTGCACGCGCTCGTCCGGCTGCTCAGCACCTACCGGGTGCCCACGGCCGATGGCAACCAGCGGTTCAGCGGCACCCACCTGGCCTTCTTGGGCCACGGCCGCGGCGCGCGGGCCGGCGTGCCCTTCCTGACCCACGCCCCCACCCTCGAGGCCGCCGTGCTGGCCAGCGCCGGGGGCGGCTGGATCGACACCCTGAGGTTCACCACCGCGCCGAACCGCCCGGGCTACCAGCTCGCGGTCGAGCTCGCCGACGACGCCCTCAACGGCATGCACCCGGCGCTGCACCTGCTGCAGACGGTGCTCGACCCGGCGGACCCGGTGAACTTCGGCGCCCTGCTGCGGCGCCCGCCCGAGGGCGTGTCGCCCAAGCACCTGCTGATGGTGGTGGGCCTGGGCGACACCCGCACCCCCTACGCCACCAGCAACCACCTGGCCATCGCCCTGCGCCTGCAGCGCGTGGGCGACACCGACGACGAGTTCCCGGGCGTGGACGTGGTGGAGCGCAGCCCGGCGCGCGGCAACGTCGACTTCCGCAGCCAAGGCCTGCGCACCCAGGTCGTGAAGGTGTACCCAGCCGAGGGTGAGGGCGCCGACGTCGCCTTCGAGCGCCAGGCGGCCATCGCGGACGTGGGCGACTTCTTCCGTGGCCTGCTCGAGGATCCCGAGGGCGTGCCCACCATCAGCCGCTGACACGGCGCCGCAGGGCGCCCGTCGCCCGCGGCCTCGCCATGCCCACCCCGACCCTCCGCGTCGCGCGCGCCGGCTGGCGGCTCAGCCCTCGGTGGGCCGAGGCCGCCCCAGCAGCACCCACTGGATGCCGAGGGGATCCCCCCGCCGGCTCTCGACCTGATAGCCCGCCGCGTTGAGCAGCTCGGCGAGGGCGTCGGGGGTCCGCGCGCGGGTGTCCCATCCCAGCCACCGCCCCATCTGGCCCCGCTCCGGGTTGTCGGCCGTGGTCGACACGAGCAGCGCCCCGCCCGCCGCCAGCCGGCCACGCAGCGAGCGCAGCAGGCGCACCACCTCGTTGTCGTCCAGGTACTCGGCGAGCCCGATGAACAGGATCAGATCAAAGGGCCCCGGCGGGCACTCGTCCACCGTGCCGCTCAAGACCTGCGCCTCGGGGCACATGGCCCGCGCGTGGCGGCGCGCCGCCGGATCGGGATCCACCAGCACCGTGTGCGGGGCGCCGATGGCGGCCGCGTCGCGGGCCCCGCCGCAGGGCACGCTCAACACCCGCTGCGGATCCAGCGCCCTGCCCAGCTCGGCGGTGGCCACCCGCCGGTGCCGTACGGCCCGCGCCGCGGGTGAGGCGTGCACCGCCCGATCGACCGCCCGCCCCAGGGCGGTGCGCCCCGCGGGGTGGTTGTCGTAGATCTGCTCCATGACCGAGGCCGAGCCGCCGAGGCGGCGCGCGAGGAAGGGCACCGCCGCCTGGTCCAGCCAGCGCCCCCCGTCCACGGCCCGAGGGGCCACCAGGCCCGGCGGCCCGCCGCTGGGCACCTCGGGCAG